>DATEBC010000028.1:0-5820 GCA_035288065.1 Sedimentisphaerales bacterium
CTACTCCGTAACACTTGGTTTTGTGGACCTCGTCATTGCGAGGAGGCCGAAGGCCGACGTGGCAATCCCCTACCCCTCGAAGGCAGAGGCTGTTCCGGCGCCGAAACGCCTCACGATGATGCCCACAGTTTCGATTGTTACGGGGTACTAGCCATCTCGGCGTGCTCTGCGGTCAATGACAAATCCGGCTTAACCCTAAGAACGCAGGCTGCAGCCTGGTTTTCGGGGCCTATGGTCCTATATTTCCGGCTCGGCTCAGAAGGAATGGGCCTTAGAAATGCGAAAAAGGCCCGCCGAAGCGGGCCTTTTTTGTACTCGCAGGGCTTACCTCCGCCGGTGCCGTATAAAAGCGTTTTGAAAAGAACCCATTACTTTCAGGTGGGTAATCGTTACTTGTGTCCGGAAGTCCTATCAAACAGGCGTGCCCGATCCATCAAGGCCAGATTTCCCTTAGTACGGGTATCGGTTCTTTCAAATACTGCTTTCAAATACGAGCACCACAGGGGTTAGCCCGCATTTTCATTATATCGGAAATCCAGCCTCGAGTCAACAAAAAATACACGGTTTTCATCCAAAACAGTTGGTGAATAATAAACACTGTTTTGGCTTGCCTCTTTTGGATTTAGCGCTTTAAGGCAACAGCATGTATAGGTATAATATTCTTGCTATCGGGGAGGATAGGGCAACGCTGGGAAGCGACCCGAGCGCCTCGATAGCGGTATACAGCATGGGGCTGTATCTTTCGTGGTGCCGCCCACTTATGGCTAAGCCATGCCATAGGCATAGTGCATACATGCTGTTGCCCGCAATGCGGTAAATCCCTATTTGTCATAGTGTTAGACCATAAACCAACCTTAAACTGACCAACTGTTTTCGATGAGGATCAGAATGGAAAAGACTTTCAGAACCATCGTCATAGCGAGTATCGTTGTCATTGGGATTTCAGGAATTCTCTTGTCGAAGGCCCTGGCTGGACGTTCAGGCAGAGGAAGCCCGGAGGGACAGGGTGATTCCGAGCTTGAGAAACCGCCCGTCCCCATGGACGATAATGAGAAGAAGATTCTCGGCATCCTCGATGATATTCGGGCGAACCAGAGCTACCGCAATGTCCCCCCGCAGGATGGCCGATTCCTGCGAATTACGACCGAGTCGATGAACGCGAAGAACGTCATCGAGATCGGGACATCGACCGGCTACTCCGGTATCTGGTTCGGGATGGCGCTTCAGAAAACAGGCGGAAAGCTCACAACCTTTGAAATCGACGCCCAGCGAGCTGCCACGGCGCGTGACAACTTCAAACGAGCCGGAATGGCTGACATCATCACGCTCGTCGAAGGCGACGCTCACAATGAAGTCTCGAAGCTCAAAGACCCGATCGATATTCTCTTCCTCGATGCAGATAAGGAAGGCTACATCGATTATCTCACAAAACTGCTGCCGTTAATCCGTCCCGGCGGCCTTATCATCGCCCACAATATCAATCCGCGGATGGCCGACCCCAAATACATGGAAGCGATAACAACAAACCCTAACCTGGAAACCATTATCCGAAGCGGAGTCGGCTTGACCCTAAAGAAAAGATGACCCCAATTCCAATTGCCACAACCAGACTGTAGGATGGGCTTTAGCCCATGCGGTTTTCCGACGCCGCCATCCTGCTCCACCAATACGAAAGCATCCGGATGCAAGCCTGTAGGGTGTGCAACTTGTTGCACACGCCGAATTCTGCACGCCATTTCCAGCCGTATTGCTGTTTTAGCCAAAATACTATGGAATCCCCCGTGCGAAAAACAGGGCTAACTATTGCCAATATACCCGAGAGATTGTATGATCTGCTCGTATAAGGCCAGACTATATAATGAGTGGTAAGACGCAGGGACGACAATCCATGCCCCATACAACTGACTTTGAGTTCGATGTGTTCCTAAGCCACAGCTCGCAAGACAAGCCATTAGTTCACGACCTCGCCGAGCGTCTCAAGGCCGACGGCCTGCGCGTCTGGTTCGATCAATGGCAAATCAGACCCGGCGACAGCATCCCGCATAAGATCGAGGAAGGCCTGGAGCGCTCCCGTGTACTCGTGCTCTGCATGTCGGCCAATGCCTTCGCCTCCGACTGGGCGACGCTGGAGAGTCAGACGTTCCGCTTTCGCGACCCTCTGAACAAGGACCGCCGCTTCATCCCCCTCCGCTTGGACGAGGCCCATATCAAAGGCTCTCTCGCCCAATTCCTCTACATCGCCTGGCTCACCGGAAACCGCGACCAGGAGTATCACAAGGTCCTCGAAGCTTGCCGACCAAACGGGAAGCCGCTTACGGAAATAGGCGATCCGCGTCTGCAGCCGCCTCCCAATCCAGCCGCGCAGCAGACTCACGACCTCCGCATAAGTATTAGTCCTACGCGAAATCGATTGCGACAACTCGCACAGATTCAGCTTCTCAATGCCGGTGAGCGACCGATCCTCATCGACAGTTGGTTTGTTGAGTGGAACGACAAAAGCTCGCGCGAAAGTGTGTGTTGCGAAGGAGGCAGTCTTCCGGTTCGTCTGCAAGATCACGAGCGTGCGGACTTGATTGTCGACATTTGTGATCATCCGATGGAAGAACTTAGATCGCTTGGTGTAACTGATGCAGAACTACGATCCTGGCCAGCTACAGCTAAAGACCTTCGACGATTCATTCACGTAGCAAAACTCCACGAACCGCCGAAGATCGACGCGCAACCGGACGAACTAGGTCAGCCCAATGAAGTTTCAATAAGTGTCTCCGCATCCCATGCAAACGGCGAACTCGCAACGCGGCTCGAAGTGACATTCAAGAATCTGGGCCCCTGCGATCTTGAGTTGCATTCTGCCCGCGTAGAATGGGAATACCAGCCGCCGCGAGAAATGCCTCACGAACCAGGAGAACCCAACGTTGCCGAAGCAGGTGGTTCAATATCGCTGCAATACGACAAGCATCGTAAGATTCTCAAACCCAAACAGGAGGCTGTGTTCTTCCTAAGCCTACGTGACCCGTTCGCACAATCCATCATCGCCATACTTGCAGCCGATGTCCCCGATGAAAACCTTCGCGTTACAGTGAACGCTTCCCATTGGCAATGGGAAGCTCATTCGGACGAGGTCCCGGGAGCAATTCGCGAGTTTGCCCGTGCTGTGCTACGCGAACAGTATCGAGCGTCGTAACTTCCGTGTCGCCCAAATCATGAATGATCATTACGAGACAAACTGCAAACTATGGAGAGTGGGGCCGTCGAAAAATCCCTTGATTCCTCATAAGATATTATGGGATAAATAAAGGTCTGAAAGGTCTGCGGTACATTTTTAAGGGTCGGATGAGCAAAGTAAAGGCGTCCGGTGCATTTCCTGCGCCAGCCCTTCAATCCTGATCTCCTGCTTTCCTGATATCCACCTCCTGATACCCCGGTAACCCGCTACCCCTATAACCCCACCCTTTTCTCTGTGTGCTCTGTGGCCCTCTGTGGCAAAATCCCTTTTACGTCTCTATCTTAAACCTGTGTAAATCGGCGCAAATCTGTGAAATCTGTGGTTGAAATTCACTTGACATCCAACTGTCTGTGATGTATAATATGCATCCAACACATAGAGTACATCGAAGATCCGCCTATGGCGGAATACCCACCAAACTAACATAATGGAATCCTATCCGTAAAAGGACACAGCACAGAACATGCCCGACAGTAACAATAGAACCACCCATCCCCACAACGTTGGCATCCCGCAACTCCGAACGTGCTTACATCCGTGCCTGTCCGCACCCATCGGCTATGCTCCACAAATCAATAATCAACCATCAATAATCAATCGACAGATCCCCTCTTCTCCTGATCCCCTCCAACCCGATCCCCTGATACCCCGATTGCCTCTTGTCTCTCTGTCTCCTGCCTGCCCCGGCGTAGCCTTGTGCGAAGCCGGGTCTCTTCTACCCATGCCGCCCATCCTGCCCATCTTGCCGCTTGTGCCCTTCTATCTTTTTTCTACTTCGTGCAGACTTGTACCATGGGCATTCGTGTCAATTTGTGGTTCATCCTTTTCTTGGTGCCCCCGCCAGGCCGCAAGGCCCCTGGTGGGGGGCCCTTAGGGCTTTGTGGCTACAAGTCAATTATGCAAAACAAACCCAATTTCCAATACCCCACAATCACCACAACATCCTGCCCCGCAAAGACTTACACCAATATTCCCCTCCGCCGCAGGCAGAAAAACAAACCCAAACAAACCCAATCTCCCCCCGCGCAATACGCAATACGCGATACGCAATACGAAAACGAACCCAATCAAACCCAACTTGTCGCGGCGCAGCCTCAGGCGAAGCCGGATCCCTCCGTTTACGCAATATGCCACCAAGGCCCCTTGCGGGGCAATACGAGATACGCCTGCCCCGAGGGGGACATCCCACATCCGACATATGAAATACGAGATACGCTTCACGCTTCACGTTTCACGCCTGCCCCTTGGGGGGAGATACGCTTCACGTTTCGCCAGGTACGACATCCGACACACGAACCCGGGATTTTGCTTTCAATTCCGCCCAAAGACAATAACCTGTATGGCAGTTTTGAAGATGGTAAGAAGGCCGAGATTATGAAGGTCAGTATCGAGAACAAGGTCATAGAACTCATCGAAGGCGATATTACGGAAATAGCCGCCGACGCCATCGTAAACGCCGCCAACGCGCAATTGATCATGGGCGGCGGCGTGGCGGGGGCAATCAGGAGAAAGGGCGGACACAAAATACAGGCAGAGTGCGACAAGATCGGCGGGACTTTTGTCGGAGGCGCCGTGATAACCACCGCCGGCGACTTGAAGGCCAAATATGTCATCCACGCCGTCGGACCCCGCATGGGCGAAGGAAATGAGGACGAGAAGCTGAGAAATGCCACTTTGAACTCACTGAAAGCAGCCGACGAGAACAAGCTCAAGAGTATAGCCTTCCCAGCGATAAGCACCGGCATCTTCGGCTTTCCAATCCAACGCTGCGCTGAAATAATGCTCGCCACTGCTGTCGATTATCTCAAAGGCTCAACCGGCCTGGAAAGGATTGTCTTCTGTCTCTTCGGGCGCTCCGATTATCTTCTCTTTGCAAAGCAGCTTGAGCGGGAGACATCCGGATGAAGGCAATGGTGTTGGATAAGCCCGGCCCTATCGAGCACAACCGGCTGAGGCTCGCCGAATTGCCCAGGCCCGTTCCAGAGGAAAACGAGATACTCATCAAGGTCTCTTGCTGCGGCCTGTGCCATACCGACCTCGACGAAATCGAGGGCAGACTCCCACCGACGAAATGGCCGATAGTCCTGGGCCACCAGATAGTAGGGACAGTAGCCGACAAAGGCAGCTCCGCCGGCAGATTCGGCATTGAGCAGCGGGTCGGAATAACCTGGTTGTACTCCAGTTGCGGCAAATGCAGTTTCTGCCGATCCGGCTGCGAAAACCTCTGCGACGACGCCAAATGGACCGGAAAGGATGCCGACGGCGGCTATGCAGAGTATATGGTTGTCCGTGAGGATTTCGCCCACCCGATTCCCGAGGTATTCTCCGACGAGCAAGCCGCCCCGCTGCTCTGTGCAGGCGTCATCGGCTACCGCGCCGTCAAATTGTCTCAAATCAGCAACGGTCAAATCGTCGGACTCTTCGGCTTCGGCGCCTCGGCACATATCGTAATCCGGTTCTCATCCAAAAAAGTTGGTGAATAATAAAGGCTGTTTTGACTTAACTCTTTTGGATTTAACGCTTTAAGGCAACAGCATGTATAGGTATAATGTCATTGCTATCGGGGAGGATAGGGCAACGCTGGGAAGCGAACC
>DATEBC010000029.1:0-6018 GCA_035288065.1 Sedimentisphaerales bacterium
ACCTTGTCCGTTACCCAGTCGCAATAGTCCTTGGATGCCTCTGGCTGAGGCACCAGTATGGCGGCAAAGTACTTGTTGACGGCGGCGATCCAGAGAAACTCGCCGCCCGGTTTCTTAAGCTGTCTGGCTTTAATATCCGGCGCTTTTTGGAGCTTTTTGGCGTCCAGCCTCAAGCTGGAAATCTCACCTTCCGAGTCCTCAAAGGCGGCAACGATTTTCCTCATATCGGTTCCGAAGGTTTCTCCGCCAAATCCGCCGGGCCCATGCATATTGAAGTACACCTTCTCTTCACGCTCGGAGAGATTCTCGACGGCTATTTCGCAATCCACCATATTGCTGCCGGGGCGGACCTCGTAGCTCTTGACCAGTCTTATCGCCGGCTCGCCTGTGCTTTCGAGCTTAATAATCGCCTCAAAGCGGGCGATCTGCGAGCCGCCTTGTCCGTTCTGGACAGATGTGCTCTTCCAATTCAGCCTGTCCAAAGGCAGGGTCAGGCCCTTTTCGCCGTAGTCGGCAAGCACAAAACTCGTATTGGCCATCGCCAGGATCTCGCCTCCGGTTTTTGTTCTCACCGGCGAAAAGACGACCAGCGGCTGCGGATTCTTAGGGTCGCGGTCGTCGAATCCGTTGCCGTTGCCGTTGGTGAAAGTGGCGTTGCGTATGGCCGCGCCTCTGGAGCTCAACTCCAACTGAAATTTGTAACCTGTTTCCGGGTCTTCGGTATTCGGGTCCTGCGCGCCGAGTATAACGGTCGTGGGCTCCGCGTCGTCGGCCCTGAAACCCGCCGGCGCAGTGAGCTTGGGGGTCTGCTCCTTCTCGACTGGCGCGTCGTTCGCATCGCTTGTCCGTGCTTTCTCTTCGCCCGCGGTCTTCTGCAGGAGAATGCAAGGTCCGCATCGTCGGATCGAGCCGTCAAACAGGCCCGACTCCACAACAAGCAGTCCGCAAAAGAGGCAAAAGCCGATTATCGTTACGATCAGAACATTTCTCATAGTTTAGAATTCCGAGCCTTCCCGCAAAGATGAGCCGGGTCGATGCCTTCAACAATAATCAATAACAAATAGTCAATAATCAACTCCTCTCATCTTCCGTCTCGCAGGCGATCGGCGTGGAAGTTGTCAAGCTGATCGATCTGGTATATCTTTTTCATGGTAGTCTCGAAGTCGTACTCGATCCTGACGAAATGGACGCGGTTGTCATCCACATATACGTAGCTTGCGCGGCTGTCCTTATCTCTGGGCTGTCCGACGGATCCGATATTGATGATTGCCTTTTCCTCATCGATAATCGGATATGACCCGCCAAGCTCGTCGGGGGGATAGAAGTCCGGCTCATCGAGAAAGACGCCGGGCATGTGCGTATGGCCGACAAAGCAGATGTGCTCAATCCGCTCGAAGAGCAGCCTAACCTTCATCGGATTGGTATAGACGTCGTCGGGAAAGATATACTCATTGATGGGCTTTCTGGGCGATGCGTGGATAAAGTCGATAACAGCGGAACCGGCCCCAATATTCACCTCCAGAGTCCTCCTCATCGGCAGCTCGCCCAGGAAGGTCCAGCGTCGGTCGCCAAGCTCTTTGTTCTCCTCCGCTTCGAGCACATCGCGTGTCCAGAAGCTCGCCTGCTCGGCCCCATAGTTGAAATTCGTCGGCTCATAGAAGACGGCATAATCATGGTTGCCCAGGACGCACCATTGGCTCCTTTCAATCATCAAATCGAGACATTCCCTGGGATTAGGCCCGTAGCCGACAACGTCTCCGAGGCAATAAATAGTCTTTATTCCACGTTTCTCGATATCATTCAGGACCGCGGTCAAGGCCTCAAGATTAGAATGTATATCGCTCAGAACGGCAAACATGGACTTCCCAAAATATATTCAAACAACTCGTTTTCTTGCGTAGAACCTAAGTAGATAGCAGAATCATCGCAGAAATGCCAGAATATTTATGGCTTTTCGGAGAAAGCTGCGTTTCGGTCGTCCGAAACGCGGAATGCGCTTATTCATTATTCGGATGATCGCCGCCCAAAAGGGCGGTTGCTTTATATGCGGCTCCCGCTATAATACTACCCGGCAGACAAAGGCATCTAACGCCCGAAGGCGTTTTTTTTGCTCAGGACTATCGGGTCAGTGCGGCACGGTACTTAAAAATGGCAGATATGACTCTTCTTGAAACTCGCGGGCTGGTCAAGAGATACTCCGGCAGAACCGTTGTCAACGACGCATCAATCTCGATTGGCCAGAGGAGTATAGTGGGGCTTCTGGGGCGAAACGGGGCCGGCAAGACTACCTGCTTCAGGATGATTATGGGCATGATTACGCCCAACGCCGGCTCGGTAATCTTCGAGGGCCGCGAGATCACGAAGCTGCCGATGTACAGACGCGCCCGCCTCGGCATCGGCTATCTTTCCCAGGAGCCGAGCATCTTCCAGCGATTATCCGTCCGCGACAACCTCCGGGCAATCTTAGAGACGATGTCTATAACCAGGGCCGAGCGGGACCAGAGGGCTGCTGTGCTCATCAAGCGATTCGCCCTGACGGAGGTTGCGGAAAGTCAGGGCAGATTCCTGTCGGGCGGCGAGCGAAGAAAGCTGGAAATCGCCCGCGCTATGGTGACCGATCCGTCGTTGATCCTCTTGGACGAGCCGTTCAGCGGAGTGGACCCCATAGCCGTAGAGGACCTGCAGCACCAAATCCGGCAGCTCGTCGCCGCGGGCGTGAGCCTGCTGATAACCGACCATAACGTCGAAAGGACGCTCGAAGTGGTGGATAAGGCTTATATCATCGACCACGGCCAGGTGATAGGAACCGGGACGCCGGCCGAGATCATCCGCAATGACGTCGTCAGAAAGTCATATCTCGGAAATACTTTCGCCGGCGACGAATTCGACGAGTAGCCGGCACTGCGATCAAATCCCAGACCAGATATGGGGCAGAAAGATGGTTGATGTTGATAAATGTCGGATCACGCGTTACCCGGCGGCGGTTTTGGGCAAGCGCGCCGAGCCCGTTGAGAGAGTCGATGACAATATCCGCCGATTCGTCGGGAAGATGACGGAAATCATGCTCAAGAATAAAGGCGTCGGCCTGGCGGCGCCACAGGTCGGCGTCTCCCTCAGGTTGTTTATCATTTCACTCGACGGAACGGCGGAAAATGTGCGGGTCTATGTGAATCCGAGAGTCACGCCGATCGGCGAGCTCGACACAATAGACGAAGGATGCCTCTCGGTTCCGGGGGTATATACGAAGATTCCAAGATACAAGAGATGCGAAGTGGCCGCCACCGACCTCGACGGCAACGAGTTCACCGAGCAGGCCGAGGGCCTCTACTCAAGGGCCCTTCAGCACGAGTACGACCATATCGAAGGAACTACTATCGTCAATCGTATGGGCCAGGTGGCAAGAATCGCACATCGAAGGCAGTTGAAAAAGCTTGCAGAAGGGCAACAGTAAGATCAAGAGCCTGTAACAAAATGAGGTTTCACGCACATTTGGTTCACTGGATTCCTGCTTGCGCAGGAATGACAATGGGGGCGTGGGCGGGGGAGTGACAGGGAGGAAGTTTTCATTTTGTTAGGGGCTATTAAGGTTTTATAGCGACCGTTTGTACTCCTTCTCACTGCTTGGGGCAAGAAATGAAAATAGTATATCTCGGCAGCGGCCAATTCGGTCTTGGGTGCCTCGATGCCTTGGCCGGCTCGAATCATAGCTTGCGGCTTGTCGTCACGCAGCCGGCGAACCCGGCCGGCAGAGGCAGAAAGCCAAAGCCGACGCCGGTGGCGCAATGGGCTGGCGCACATTCCGCTGCCTTCGTCGAAACGGATAATGCCAATGCCCCGCAGGTCATAGAGCAAATAGCAGGCTATGGGCCGGATGTGATTGTAGTCATAGCGTTCGGCCAGAAGATCGGTCCCGATTTGATAAAGCTGGGCGCCAAAGGCGCGATAAACGTTCACGCCTCATTGCTGCCGAAATATCGCGGCGCTGCGCCGATTAACTGGGCGATAATCAATGGAGAGACGCAGACCGGCATCAGCATTATCACGCTGGCCGAGAAAATGGATGCGGGCCAAATACTCGCACAATCGCAGGTTGATATCGAGCCGGACGAAACAGCAGGCCAATTGCACGACAAGCTCGCCGGATCAGGCGCTCCCTTACTAATCAACACCCTGGACCGAATCGCCGCCGGCACAGCCGTCTATATCGACCAGGATAATTCCAAGGCCACCCCGGCGCCAAAGCTAAAGAAATCGGACGGCTGCCTCGACTTCGCCGAATCCGGCCAGACCATCGCACGGAAGATACGCGGATTCTGGCCCTGGCCCGGCGCATCGGCAACTTACATCTCTAAGCAAACCGGCAAATCCGAGCGAGTTATTATCGCAATGGCCCAGGAAATGCAGACGCAGAATACCGCAGGCCTGGCCCCCGGAACGCTCGACGAAAACATGGAAGTAATCTGCGGGACAAACAGCCTGAAGATCACAAAGATAACGCCGGCAGGCTCGCCTCTTATGAGCTTCAAGGCCTTTGTCAACGGACGACAAACCAAACCTGGCGATATGTTCGTCGCGATCGATAGATAATATATGGCTCGTCGAGAACCAGAATCCGCACGTCCCGCCGGCGATCCAGCAAACATGGAGCATCCTGCAAATGGAAAGACTTCTCGCAGCGCACGCACAATCGCAATCGACGTGCTCAATAGAACCGACCCCAGGCGCGATTACGCAGCCCCACTACTCGATAGGCTTATCGACGGGACGACCGAGAGACAACGCGCGACCGATCTTGTCTTCGGCGCCCTGAGAAACCGCCGGGCGATCGACACGGTCGTCACGGCGTTTTCATCGCGTCCGGCGGAAAGGATATCTGCCGAGCTGCTCAACATCATCCGCCTGGCCGTTTATGAGTTGATCTATAGACCCGAGACCGCGGACTACTCAATCGTCAACGAAGCCGTCGAAAATGTCAAGACGCGGGCCGGGGAGAAGCAGGCCGGCTTCGTCAATGCAGTCCTGCGCAATGTAACAAGGCGAATAGCCAACCGCCAAATTCCTCTTGCCGACGCCGACATCAAGGCCGCGCTTCCCCAGACGCCATCGACCGGGTGTCTGTTCAATACTTCATTCATGCCCGATCCTGAATCCCGCCCGGCGGACTATCTGAGCACTGCGTTCTCGCTGCCGATATGGCTCATCGCCGATTGGCTCGAAGAATTCGGCTTTGAAAAGACCCGGCTGATCTGTTTCGCATCCAACCGCAGGCCGAGCGTCTATCTCCGACCCAATACCCTGAAAACCACCGCGCAAGAATTAGCAAAGAAACTGGAACAGGCCGGCGTCAACTTTGAAATAGTCCCTGCTCACCGCCCACAACCATCGAGCATCGAGAATCGAGCATTAAGCATGATAAGACTCAAATCGGCATCGGCCATAACGCAGCTTCCCGGTTTTGCCGAGGGTCTTTTCACCGTCCAGGACCTCGCGGCCTCACACGCCGTAATGATGCTCGGCCCTCAGCCGGGCTGGAAGATGCTCGATTCATGCGCCGCGCCGGGCGTGAAGACAACCCAATTGGCCGAAGTCGCCGGCGACTCAGCCCACATTATCGCCACCGACGTCAATCATGATCGCCGCAAGAGAATCGAAGAAAACGCGGCCCGGCTTGGCATAGCCAACATAGAAATCGTTGCATACCAAGATATCGATGGCCGATTAGCCGAATTAGGGCCTTTTGACGCCGTTCTGCTCGATGTGCCCTGCTCGAACACGGGCGTGCTGGCTAAACGTGTCGAAGCCCGCTATCGGCTCAATCCTGCCGTGATAGAGCACTTCGCTACAACGCAGAGTCGATTACTCCGGACAGCCGCGTCGATGCTCAAGCCCAACGGCAAAATCTGCTACAGCACGTGCAGTATCCAGGAAGATGAAAACGGCGAAGTGATTAGAGAATTCCTTCAGCGGAACAACAACTTCAAACTCGAATCTGAAATACTGATCCTCCCGACAACAGGG
>DATEBC010000030.1:0-2338 GCA_035288065.1 Sedimentisphaerales bacterium
TCCATCTTGGCGGGGTTCTTGTCCGTAGGCAAGTGATAATGCTCGGGCAGCATCTGGTTCGGCAGCAGGTAGATATCCAGCATCATGTACCGGTCCTTCTCGTTGTTGACGAAGATCACTGCGCCGAGTCCCATTTTTACATATTGTCCTGCGCCGTAGTCGCAGACCCATAGCTTCTCGCGGATGTCCGGAAATACGGGATAGCCGTGATACTGCATCAGGGCAATTAGCGCATCCTTGGCTGCTTCGGATTTGAATTTACCCTCGGCGTCGTAGAAATACGCATTGTCAAAATTGATCTTGCCCTTCTTCTTGCCGCTGCCTTTTTGCCCGGATACGCATCCCGTTGCCGCCAGGCCTGCCGCGGCGACGCCGGTGGCCTGGAACACTGCTCTTCTGCTTATCATTCTTTTGACATTCATAATCATCCTCATAAGAACTTGAGATTTCCTTTGTGATTAACCCCGGCAAAGCCGCCGGCATACAACTTGCGACTTTGTCTATTCGCCTTCGTCGGATTCCTCGGCAACCGCAGCGGCGGCCATTTGGCCCTTATTCCGATCAGGCCCGGCGCTCGCCGCCAGGCGACCCTCAGTGACATCGTCGCGGAAGAGGAACAGGAAAGCGCCGAGCAGAACCGCCGAGATGACCGTCGTGACGATCCAGATTGTGTCCCAGTCGTAAACCTTTTCCCCGCTGTCGGTGAGCGTTGTGTACATATCGATCAGTTTTACGTTGAAGAAATTACCAGTGAGCCATCCGATACCGTAGATCATCAAGCCGATCAAACCTTGGGCCTGGGCACGCATCCCTGAGGGCGCCTTTTTATCGACATATACCTGGCCGCCGACGAAGAAGAAGCCGAAGATCGCACCGTGGATAAGAATGGCCCCATAATACAACGTCGGCAGATCACAGATACCGCCGGCGTAGAATGCAACGTATCGCAAGACAAGGCCCGCCAGGCCAATCACGATCGTCCATTTCACACCCAGGCGCGCCAACGAAATCGGCACAAGCAGCATCAGGAACATCTCCGCGAACTGCCCCCAGTTCATTCTGGCGGTAATTAGCTCATAGCCTTTACTCTGGAAGAAATCAGAACCGAGCGAGAAGTACATCGTGAAGGGAATCATTACGAGCATTGAGAGAATCATAAATGCCGCAAAATTCAAATCCTTCAGCAAGCCCAGCGAGCGGAGACCCAGCGCATCGACAATCGAGGCCGGTTTTCCTTTGGCCGGCGGCGGAGTATTCGGCAAGGTCAGATTCAATAACGCCGCGACAACTGCCGCGCCCGCTCCACAATAGAGAGGCAGGGCGGTGCCATCGAAGACCTTGACCCCGAACAAATTTATCGCCGTCAGGCTAAAGACCCCCGATGCGACCCACCCGATAGAGCCGAAGACGCGGATTTGCGGAAACTTCTCCGACGGACTGTTGGTCATTGCGATTGCATTGGTCAGGTTCCAGGTGGGCATGTAGCAGAACATCGCTATAAGCAGCACGAAAAACAGCAGCCCTGGGGCGGCGACCTGCGCCCCGATAAAGAACAGCACTGCACAGGCGACATTGAGAACCATTAGCACTTTCTCGCCGGCAAAGTGACGATCCGCAATCATGCATATAATAGGCGAGATCAGACAACCTAAGGGCATCGAGCTTATGATCATTGCCTTCATCCAACCTTCGACTTCCCTGTTTGTCAGATATGCCGCCAGCGGCACGAACCATACGGCGAACATCAGGTATTGCAGGAACATCATTGTGCTGAGACGGACCCTTACGCTCATGGACATTTGACTCGATGTTTGGTTCATTTGACGACTCCTTTGTTAAATAGCAGAACTCTTAAACAGTAGTTCTCCGGCCGCAAAGCCTTCATCCCTGTTGGCTTGCGCCGCTTTCCAGGTGGGACGCAGTGCCCGGCTATTTCAGTTCTATAACGCTGACGGTGTGCGGCTTGTCGTACTTGTTGCCCTTAATTCCCAGGTCGATATTCGAGATGTAAATCTTGTTGCCTCGCAGACAGACTTCCGAGGGCCTGTCTAACAGTCCTCCGATGCCGCCGGAGTTGTCCTCATTGCGCCAGATTGTGGTGACCCGGCCGGTTTTCGGGCAGACCTTGTGAACGGCGTTGTCGATAAAATCGGCTATATATATCTCGCCGGTCCTGGGGTGAATCTTCAAGCCGTCCGTGCTTTTCATGCCCTGGCCCTGGGCAACGACTTTGTGGGATGTGACCTTCCCGTTCTGGTCAAGCGTAAAACGAAGCAGGCCTGCGTCGCCGAAGTTGCAGACGTAGAGATTGCCTTCGGCGTCGAAGCCCATACCGTTG
>DATEBC010000031.1:0-2807 GCA_035288065.1 Sedimentisphaerales bacterium
AACCATCCGGTCTTTATCGCCCAACACGCCACTGCGACCTGCTGCAGAAAGTGCCGCGGAAAACGGCATCACATTCCCAAAGCCAGAGCGCTGACCCAGGGGGAGATTGATTACATTGTCGCCGTCTTGCGACGGTGGCTCGTCAAAAATCTTTTCTGAGCGGTCCCATAAGGTCTCCGTTCTGCGTGTTGTATTCCTGGTGACAAGCTCGGTAGGAGAAAGTTCCCGGCAGTTTGTTAAAATAGATAGTTTTAGTCTTGACTTTGTATTTCAAATCAGGTAGAATACACAGACTAAATGGGGGTGAAGCTAAGCCACTCGATTCTTGCTGAACGTTTTGGACCTTGGCATTCACGCATTACTCTTCACTTTTTTTTAGGGGGCAGGGAAATGAGTAAGAAGAATGTGGTCACAGTGTTGTTTGTCGCAGTCATTCTATATCTGACCAGCGGCGCAAGGGCTTGTCTGAAGAACACCGTTGAGATCGAACACGATGGCTACGGAGCCAGCGGGATGGCGGAGCTTTGGGGCGGCGGCCTCAATGGCGCCAATAGACATGCGGGGGTCTATATGCTCGACAAAAGCGGCGGCGCCGGCGAGGGAGACCTCTGGGACGATGGTTGGATAGGGGTCTTTTGCATAGAGCTGTCGCAGTCTGCTCCGAGTTATCCTAAGACTTATGACGTGGTCATGCCGCAAGACGCGCAGAACCCGACTACTTTCCTGGGGGAGAAGATCGGCTCGGAGAAGGCAGAGTATCTGAGCGAGTTGTGGGGCAGGTTCTTTGATGAGGCATGGGTAACGAGCGAATCGTTTACAGCAGAGCAGAATATCGCTGCCGAGGCTTTTGCGGTGGCTGTGTGGGAAATCATCTATGAAGATATGCCCGAATCGCCGACGACGTGGGATGTGGCGGTCGATGGCACGGCCGGGCCGCTGGGCTTCCGCTGTGATGACGTGGATATCAGTTTGGCCAACGGCATGTTACATTCTCTGGACGGGACCGGCCCGAAGGCTGATTTGAGGGCTTTCACAAACGGCTGCAGTCAAGACTATATCGTCGAGGTGCCGGAGCCGGCAACGATCCTCTTGTTGGGCCTGAGCTCCCTAGCATTGATCCACAGAAAAAAGAAATAAAACAGAAATACTCATCTGAGGGGCGCCTGTGGTTCGGGCGCCCCTCTGCCCCTGTGCGGGGCCAACGCGGAGATATCCGGCTACCACCTCACTCAACCTGCTGGTTACAGCAGGTCATTCTTTTTGTTGACGGCCACAGGATTCGAGTCCGGGCGGGATATGTCAGCAGAATTTCGCCAATAAAGGTCTTGCGTCTTTGCTGTGAGGCGTTATACTTGGACGATTATTAGAAGGTTTCCTCGATAGCATGAGGGGGTGGCGATGAGTCAACGGCAGCTTCGTTTTGGCAGGTGGCAAGCATGACGGGAAGGAGTCCTAAAGTCGTCGTGATCGGGAGCACCTACGTTGATATGACGGTTCGGTGCAGCCAGATTCCATCGTCGGGTCAGAGCGTTGTTGGCTCTGCCCTTTCGTACACTGCAACCGGACCGGGGCCCTGCCAGGCGATTCAGGCGGCGCTTTGCGGCTGTGAGGTGCATCTTATCAGCAAGGTCGGCGGGGACCCGTTTGCCGAGATGGCCAGGAAGTCTCTGGCGGAGTTCAAAGTCAATACCGAGTATGTCTATGCCGCCGAGGCCAAGAATACCGGCATTGTCGTAACGCTGGTCAGCGGGACGGGGGAGAATGCGGCGTGTTTCTACGCCGGGGCCAACAGCGCATTGCAGAGTCAGGATATCGACGCGGCCGAGCAGGTCATCTGCGATGCCGATGTATGTCTGATGCACGGCGGGCTGCCGCGCGAGGCAATTGTTCGGGCTATTCGCTGTGCGGCGGTGCACGGGACGAAGACTATCCTCGATCCGGCCCGAGCGGTGGAGTCGCGGTGCATCGGGGGCCAGGTCGAGGGAGACCTGCCTATAGAGTTTTTCTCGGCCGATATTCTCATCCCTAATCTTTGCGAGGCTGCCGAGATCGCAGACAAGTCCGCTGCGACGATTCGCACTGCCAAGCTCATCGGGTCGGAGCTGATAACGCGCGGGGCGAAGTATGCGGTCATTACGATGGGCAATCGCGGCTGCATGGTCGTGGATAGAAACGGCGCCGATCAGATACCGTCTTTTGACGTAGAGCTTGTTGACCAGGCGGGGCGAGGCGATGCCTTTGCGGGTGCCCTGGCCGCCTCATGCGCGGTGGGCGATGATATTCGGCAGGCGGTTAAGTTCGCATCGGCGGCGGGGGCGCTGGCATGCACGAAGTTCGGCTCAATCGAGTCGATGCCCGCGAAGGCCGAGATCATTCAGCTTCTTCAGAAAGAAGGTCTCGACGCGCTGCCGAGCAGCCCATAGCCGAGGCAGATAGGCAGCCCGTGCCGCAATCGGCCCGCATTTTCGCGGGGGGGGGCAATCATCACCGCTGTCCATCAGTGTTCCAGACTGCCAAGTGCACGCCGCAGTAGGCTCAACCCCTTCGTGTGAAGAAGGATGGAAGGCTGTTTGAATAGATTCCTCGACTCCGCTTCGCTCCGCTCGGAATGACAGCTTTGGGCCTTCGGCTCGCTCGGAATGACACGGCCCGTCACCCCTGGCTTGCAGGCTGTGTCGCAATTGGAACGACGGACTTGCTTTCGTTGCACCCATAGGTCTCAATCGCCATGACCTACTCGGAGCGGCAGCACCGGTCGGGAATCTTGAGGTCGTACCAATAGCCTAACAACTATACGGCCAAATCTT
>DATEBC010000032.1:0-9414 GCA_035288065.1 Sedimentisphaerales bacterium
CCAAACCCAGGCCGATCGGAAGGCGGTAATCGTAAATGATCTCCGCATCGAGTTGACTGCTCCGGTTGATCCGCGTAATGTCCGGCGTGACGCCCCTCGCGTCAAGACCGCTTGATTCCAGTGCGGCGACCATCGTGCTCACCGCTTCGCTGCCGTCCGAGAGCACGTAAATCGGCAGCTCGGCAGAACCGCCGTAACCGAACATCTCAAGGATGCCCTTCATGTCCCGGACAAATCGCTCAGCGGCTTCGCTATGCAAATCCGCCGACGAGAATTCCTTCACGCCCATATCAAGAACGACGGCATTGATCAAAACGCCGTTCTCCGCCAGGCACAGTTGCGAACTGTTCTCAAAAACGCTCACGACCAATGCAATTGCCTCGTCCCCTCCGAAGAAAGTCCGCCACGCCTCGATCACTCCCTCGGAGTTCAGCATTATTTGAGTCGGCGAAATACCTCTGACATTTTCGACGAAGGTCTTGAGGTGCCCGGTCCTTGCCACGGCCACCGTCACGGGCATTTGCCCGTTTCTGGCGTGCCCGGCCCGCCAGGCAATCTCCATCTGGTCCGCGGACAGGGGCAATCGACTTTCCGCCTGTATGCGAACTATGGATTCAACCTCGGCGCCGGCCGCCGCTGGAACATCAATTCGGTTGAATACGACGCCGGCGGAGCTGAAACCGGCAACCAGCTTCTTGCGGTCCTCGCCTTCGGACTGCTCAACGGGCCCTCTGGCCAGACCGCAGTCGGCGGCGAACTGCATCCAATCACATTGATTGTCTTTGCCGGTCTGTGTCCAGAGAATCTCAAACCGCCCCGATTCGCGCCGAAGCTCGACTGCCTGTAAGCGGCCATCTGCTTGCGCCATCGCGACCACGCAGAGAGGTTTCGTTGCACCAGATTCCTTATCACTCATCAATTATTTGCTCCCTGATACCAGTAAAGTGTCACATAAGGCGTCGAACTGCGGTCCACCACCGTCTCCGTGCGAATGCTCATTCCGTCGCCCGCCGCCCTCGTGCCCGTCGCAACGCAGCGAATCGTATAGACATCCGAGCGAACGGCGATCAAATCGGCAACCTGCTTAAAAGTCGCAACGCTCATGCCCCCGGACTGCAACACGTCGGCGATACTCTCCATACCGTACAACTGCTCCTCCCTGTATGCGATTATGGCCTCAGCAAGCTGTAAGCCCGATTCGCCCCCGCCCAGCAGGGCGGCCAGAACATACTCCGGCGCCGTATTGATATTCACCTTCCCCTGCGTCTGCTGCCCGTCGCCCACCGTTATCTTGTCCGCAATACCGGCGAAAGTCTGTAAGTCAAGCGGCTGGGCATTGTTGGAATTGCCCGATTGAGGCTCCTTGTCGCTGTTGTTGTTTATCAAGTCGCCGATGCCGTTGTAGCTGCGATTATCCACAATCCACCGGGCGTGAGAAGAGCTTAGGCCGAGCGAACTCTCAAGCTCGCTCTGGCTGGCCTGGTTGATATTGATTCGCGCCTCACCGTCGGCACCCGTGTTCTTGTCGTAGGAGTAGCAGGTCAGGTACTCGATCCAGCCCAGGTCGAGCTCGCCGTTTGCGTCGTCGTTGGGAGGCGCTTGATCGCCGTCATTCTCGTTGTGGTCCAATTGGCCGTTGAAATTCGTGTCCTCCCCGTACAACAATTCTTCAGTTACCCCCCTGACCAGCAGCAGCTCTCGCACGGTCTGAAACGGGCCGTTGCGGATTGTGTAGGGATAAGGCAGCAGCTCATAGTACTCGCCCTCCGCCCCGGCCCCGCTTACGGTGCTGTCGCTGTCACGCCAGTCTATGATTGCATCGGCAATCTCTTCGAGCATCTCAGGCAGCTCCATCAACTGCACTTTCGTGGCCGTATTGACATTGAGCTTGCTCGCTTCGTCAATCACGCGAACGCTAAAAACGCATCCTTCAAGGGTAATGCCGTTAAAATCTTCGTCGTTGTCACTCCAGAGCTCCGTCAAATCGTCACATTCCTTCGGATCCTCATTTAGTATTCCGACGGCTTTCTCTATCCCTGCTCGGCAGGCCCACCGGCAGCGAAGCTCCTCGGTCCCGATAACGCGAACCTTGAAATCAAGCCGGCTGTTTTGAACGGCAATTGCGACAATCGCGATAAGGATGATCTTAAGCCAAAGCACGCCCACAAGAACAAGCCCCTTCTCGCCAAGACACCAAGCGGCAACTCTTCCTCGCCGCTCGCATCCTGCAACGCTTACGCAATACGCAATACGCAATACGCAATACGATATACCACTTACGACATACGACATAGACATCAGCCGCTCTCTTCCTCGCTTGTTGCTTCACCTTCATCTTCGAGCATAGTGCCCGTCGATCTGGCTAAGTTAATATAAAGTGTCTCCATGGCCGGTTGCCGCGATTCTTGCTGTCTTGAGACTATGTTCAACTCGACCAACTGCGGCAGCGAATCCATCTCCTCAGGCCACTCATAAGCCCATTCCGTCCCGTCAAAGAACCGTGCCTGGAATATCTCGATATCTTCGGCGATTACAGAGAGCATTCCGCCCGGCTCGCGGTCCTCGTCCGGATTGGGCCACAACCGCCTCATCAGCGTCGATTTCTCATCTTCAACCATCAGGTAGTATTCGACCTCGTATATGTCCCCTTCAGGCTGCTGCGCCCTGGCCTTGGCCCGATTGAGCGTATAGAAAACAAGATAACTGTTCACCACCGCCCCGGACTCGTCGGCGTATGCGATGAACTTCGTGTCCCGCTTATTGCTCGGCTTGTACATGTTAATCAAGTCGCTTCTGAGCGTCTTGGCGGCAAACCTCACCTCCGCCGAAGTCTCGATATTCGCCTCCACCATTTGCGCGCCGGCAGTCACCGCCCGCAGGGCACCGATAGACACCAAAGCGATGAAGGTGCCGATTGTCGTGGCCACCATAAGCTCAACCAATGTAAACCCGTTTCTTTTCACAAATGCCTTCATCAAATCAAATTCTACCTCGAACTATTATTGCCTCCGCCGCTGGAACCGCCGGGAGTATTGCCCCCGCCGCTGGAGCCGCCGCCGGTATTGCCGCCCCCACCGCCGCCGGCGCTGGAGCCGCCAGCAGTATTGCCGCCGCCGCCGGAATTCGTAGCGGCATTGCCGCCCCCGCTATCGGTCCCGCTCTCACCTTCTACTTCGACGTACGTGCTCTGGCCGTTGAGCATAGTCTCGACCACCAGGCTGTGCGGATGATTGCGGTCAACCCAGGTTGCCGTTATTCTCAGGAGATATACACTGTCGATTTCCTGGTATTCCGTTTCAACCTGCCAATGGTAAATCGGCTCGTAACCTTCAAAGACGCCCTCGAGCTGCCCGGCATCGACAAAGTCGTCAATACCTATAAAGTCAATCAGGCTCAACTGCCTCTCGATCAGCGACGCCGCCGTCTCGTATTGCCGATTGAGCCTCGTGGCCCCTATCGACATCGTGCTGGCCGCCAAGACCGTCAGCACCGTGCCCGATAGAATTGTCCCGGCGACGAGCGTCTCGACCAGGCTGAAACCCAACTTTTTTCTCATTCGTCGCGTCATTGTGCCACATCCAGATCAATAGTCCCGACTTCCGCGATTTCCTTGATCTCGCCAAAACTTATCTTCGCCTTGCCGGTCGCCACGCTTATGCTGATTGTATAATGTCTCCTGCCGTCTCCTATCTGAACCGTAACGGCTTGGGCGCTGCCGTCCGGCGAAAAGATTATCGCCTGCTCGCCGCTCTCATCATCATCCTCCGCCGCCGTTTCTTCTACCCCCGTCGCCACAATCCTGACATCTTCGAACCGCACGGCCCCCTCGAATTCGACGGGCTTGCAGTAATAATCCCTGACCACCG
The DNA here is from genome assembly GCA_035288065.1 of Sedimentisphaerales bacterium. Taxonomy (GTDB): domain Bacteria; phylum Planctomycetota; class Phycisphaerae; order Sedimentisphaerales; family Anaerobacaceae; genus JAFGCD01. The sequence continues at coordinate 3,867 of DATEBC010000032.1, forward strand.
CTTCCGCGAACTGCTCGGAGCTTTCGTTCCATTCGGTCGTGGCCAGGGCAAAGCCGCCCTTTTCGCTGTCTATCTGTATCTTGTATTCCCGCTGCTTCTCAATCGCCATAATGCGTGCGTATCTCGCAGTAAGCAGAAAATTCCGTGCGGCCCTTTCGAGCTTGAGCCTTTCGGATGTCCCGGCGTAAAGCCCTATGCCGGCGCCGCCGGCAACGGCAATAATCGCCACCACTACCAGCAGCTCAACCAGCGTAAAGCCGCACCGGTCGCGCTGCGATGAAAAGACTCTGACGCGTATGTCTGCCTTTATCTTCTGCACGTTTCGCCCTGATGACGCTACTCGTTGAATATGTCCGCGGCGTCGCCTTCGCCGCCCTCGGCCTTGTCGGCGCCGAGGCTTACCAGATCATAGCTGCCCGGATTTATCTCGCCCTCGGCTCGATATACTATCGCAGTATCCCAAGGGTCCAGCAACAGGCTTCTCTTAAGGTAAGGCCCGTCCCACTTTCCCTCGAGAGTCTCGTCGTCGGGCATTACAATCAGCGCCTCCATGCCCTCGGAGTCGTCCGGGTATCGTCCGCAATGAATCGCAAACCTCTCAAGCGCGTCCTCGACAAGCGCCAGCCTCGGCCTTGAAAGGTCCCGCTTGGACTTGCCTATCTGCTTGAACACCCTGGGCGCAACAAATGCTCCAAGCATCGATATGATCACGATTACTACGAGCAGCTCGACAAGTGTAAATGCCTCATCTTTTGTCTTTTTCTTGCGCTCCATCTGGCTACCTTTCACTGTAAAAGCTCGATAACAAAAACTCTTGTCCGGCGCCTGTTTTCCCGGCACATTCTTTGCCCAACTCGACGCTATAAATCCTTTGACTATCTCGGTTGCATCACCGGATTTCTGCCTTTCACGCCTGTTTATAGCCCGCCGCCGCCAAGCTGCATTATCAGTATCGGCAGCAGCGTCGCCACAATGATAAAACCCACGACTATGGCAAGCAACAGTATCAACAGGGCCGGGAAAATGGCCATAAACCTGTTTATCGCTGAATCCGCCTCCGCATCGAACGTCTCGGCGGCGTTGAGCAGTAGCTCGTCGAGCTTGCCTGTTTGCTCGCCTATTGACGTGATCTGCACGAGCAGAGGCGGAAAAAGCCCCGATTCCGCTAAAGGCTCGGCCAGAGACTCGCCCCGCTTGACCTTCTCGGCCACAATGTCGATCTCTCTGCCAAGTAATTCGTTGCCCAGGGTATCACGCACAACGCCAAGCGCCTCCAGGATAGTAACGCCGCCTTTGGTAAGCGACCCAAGAGTCCTGGCGAACCTGCCGACCGCAATCGTCCGGAGAACCGAGCCGAGGATAGGGATCCGAAGCCTGAACGTATCCCATCGAACCCTGCCCTTTGTCTTTGCCCATTTCGTCAGTTTGTAGAATCCTGCGACTATCGCAACAATCGCTATCCAGCCGTAAACCTTTGTGAACAGGACTCGCACAAAATCGCTCATCGCCATCAGCACCCTCGTAGGCCACGGCAACGCCACGCCGACGTCGATGGTCTTGATTATCCCCGGCAGTATCCACCCGATGATGATCGTCACGGAAATAAGCCCGATTGTCAGAACGAAGATGGGGTAGGCCGAGGCGTTTTTCATGCTGGTCTTTATCTTCTCGTCCCGAGTCAGTATCCCCGCCAACTGCGAGGTGGTCTCATCGAGAATCCCGCCGGTCTCCCCGACCCTGATCATCGATAGATATAACGGGCTGAAAACCCCTTCGTGCTTGGCCATAGCCTCGGAGAGGGAATGGCCCGAACTGACTGCGTGGACAACATCGCCGAGCATTTCCCTCATCCCCGACTTGTGCTGCTGCTCGAGGATCAATTCCAGTCCGTTAAGCATCGGCAGCCCCGCATGCAAAGCAGTGCTCAACTGCGTCGTCATGGCGAGGATATCCTTGCTGTTGACCCTGCCGGAGCCCAGCTTGAGGTATTTGCCGAGATTCAGCAGACCCTTCCGGCTGTCTTCCGACGCCGAGCTTTTGCTCCTTTCAATCAGCTCCGTTACAAAATGCCCCTTTTCGGCCAGCGCCGCGACCGCGCTGCGGCGGTCCGCAGCCTCCACCGTGCCTGTAACGTGCCCACCGCCCCTGTCAACTGCTTTGTATCTGAACCTACCCAAGACTCTGTCCTATGAAACAAAAAAAGAAACCCGTAAAGCCATTAGGGACGGCACAAATGCCGCCCGACAATTCCAGGTCTCACACTATCACAAGATGCCTCCCGGCGCCGGTACATGCCTGCTAATCTTCTTCCGTAATAGTCTTCGCAACCCTGAAGACCTCTTCCGGAGTAGTCAACCCTTGCAGCACTTTGCCTATCCCGTCGTGCACCATGCTCACATGGTCTGCAGGGGCCGCCTTGATGATCTGCTCGGTAGTCGGTTTTGAGGCGATCAACTCGCGGAGCCGGCCGGTGATTCGAAGCAATTCAAATATGCCCAGCCTGCCGCTCATGCCGGTCTGGCTGCACTCATTGCACCCGGCTCCATGGTAAAGCGCGACGCCTTTTGTTATCTCGGACGCGCCGTTGAGGCTCTTGATAACATGCTCATCCGGCCTGTACGGCTCCTTGCAGTGCCTGCAAATGGTGCGCACGAGCCGCTGCCCAAGCACAGCCTCCAGAGAGCTGGCCAACAGAAACGGCTCGACTCCCATATCTATCAATCTTGTTACGGCGCCCGGCGCATCGTTGGTGTGAAGCGTTGAGAAGACCAGGTGTCCCGTCAACGCCGCACGAATCGCAATATTCGCCGTTTCTCCGTCCCGGATTTCCCCGACCATAACAATGTCCGGGTCGTGACGCAGAATATGCCTCAGCCCCGTCGCAAAGGTCAAACCCCTCTTAGGATTCACCGGCATCTGGTTGATGCCTTCAAGCTGATATTCAACCGGGTCTTCAATAGTTATCATCTTCACCCCGGGCGAATATATCGTCTTTAAGGCGGCGTAAAGCGTCGTAGTCTTGCCGCAACCGGTCGGGCCCGTCACCAAAACAATGCCGTGTGTCTTCTCCAGACATTTCATAAACCCCTTCAGACAGGCCTCATTCATCCCTAAGTCGCTAAGCTCTATCAACGACGCGGTTCGGTCCAGAAGCCTCAGTTCGACCGATTCGCCGAAAACGGTCGGAATGGTGGAGACGCGAATATCTACCCTTCCATTCTTGCCCATAAACTCGATATGCCCGTCCTGAGGAACGAATCGCTCGGCAATATTCAGATCCGCCATTATCTTGATTCGGGAGGCTATCGCCGCCTGCAGCCGCTTCGAAGAGGGCGCCTTCTCCACAAGTATCCCGTCAATCCTGTATTTAATCTTCACCTCGTGCTCGAACGGCTCGATATGAATATCACTTGCACGCGCTTCGATTGCCTCATGTATAATCAAATTGACCAGGTTCACCAGCGACGGCTCCCGCGCCAGTTCATGCAGCTTGGCGGCAGTATAGTCCCCGTTATCGACCCGATCGTCCTCCGCCCGCTGGTCGGCAGGGACAAGGTTATCGAGCATTCGCGCAACATTGCTCCCGTAAAAACGCATGATCGCGTGCTCCATCTCCGTTGGGTCGGCGTAGTAGCGATCTAAATAACACCCTGTCACCAGACGCAGATCCTCTATTGTCTGAGGCTGGAAAACGTCCGTCATTGCGACCGCCAATCGTCCGTTCTTGCGGTGCAAAGGCATGACATTGTGCTTGCTTACCAATTCGGCCGGCACCAAACCAATAACGTCGCTCCCAAGCGAGATACCGTTCAAATCCACCCTTTCAATCCCGACCTGCAATGCCAGAGCCTCATTCAACTGGGCCTGCGTTATGTAACCCAGGTCAAGCAGTATCTGGCCCAACTGTCTGTGCTGCACCTTCTGCTCGGCTAAAGCGACCTGCAGATCCGAGTCATCCAGGTACGATCTCTCGCACAAAAGCTGGCCAAGCATCTTCTTCTTGTTGCCGCTAACGTCAATCCTATCCATCCGGTTGCCTCAAAAACGATGGTTGTATGAATCCCTAAGTATAAAATATTCCGAGACTTATGCCAAGGCTACACCAAGTACGCACAGATGCGCTTCGAGCAGACGCTGATAACATAGACAGACCCTATTATGCCAAACTGGGGTATTTATCATATCAGACGCTTGCCAAAGTAGTTTTGTTACAAAAAAATAAGGTTATTCGCTGAAAAACGAAGTTTTTTGCCAACCCTTCGCCTTTTCCACAACCCACCAAGTGTATAGTGTATGCGCGGACACAAAAAGTTACACCCCGTGCAAAAAAAGTCCTGTTTAAGGCACGGGCAATATAGCTGAATTCGCAGATACTCAGACGCCCTGCCGGCAAAAAGGCGGCGTTCCGAACTGCGCCGTACGTCCCTCAAATGGGCATAAATGCCCAAGAGCGAGCATTTTACCCATTAGAAAGCGAATATTCTTCTGTATTCCCCGGTCCAGCCAAGTAAAATATTAACAAAGGACGCCGGATGTGCGACTATAGTATGGAGGATAGCCATGCGTATCTGATGCCAGGGGCGATCGATTTGCCCAAGATAGAGGGGCCGCAGTGGGATGGCGGGGTTTCATGCCTTGAGGATGATCAGGGCAGACCCGCAGTTTACTACGTTGACCCCTGCGGACCGGCAGAGAAGGCGGGAGTTAAGGTCGGTATGGTGGTGATGAAAGTGGACGGCAACGATGCCGCAGGCGTGATTGAGCAGATTATGGCCCGCATGAAAAAATACGGCGCCTTTTCGAGCGAACGCCATCTGCGATATTTCGCCTTTCATTTCTTCATGCGCCAAATGCAAAAAGGCCGCGTCGTCGAGTTTGAGATGCTCGACAATACCGGCGGAGGATTTGAGCAGAACACCTCGCACGTGAACTTCTGCACGGACGGCGACGCCACCCAGCCCCATCGACTGCGATATAAAGGGCCAATGGCCGTCCTGATAGACAACCGCTGCATAAGCGCCGGCGAGGGTTGGGCATCGTGGTTCGTTGCGAACAAACGGGCCAAACTCCTCGGCCAGACAACCGCCGGCGCATCGGCGAGAAGAGAAATCTACCTACTCAAGAATGGCCTCTACAAAGTCCGCTATCCCGTCAAGGCATACACCGGCTTTTTGGACCGTCCGATAGAGAGGCGAGGCATCGAGCCGGACCTCGAAGTCAAACAGAACGCCGACGATCTTGTTCGAGGCCGAGACACCGTACTCGAAGCGGCAAGAGAGTATTTGCGAAAGCCCCAGCAGTCCGACTGAATCCGCGTCGCAAGAAAAATGAAATAGGTTTCGCCGCCAAGCTTCGACGACACGAAGAAAAAAACACAGCGCAGACAATGAATGTAACAAGCCGCGACCGTCAGGGCGTGTTGCCCAAATAGGCTTGGGGACAGCAATTTGATACAATATCTTCTATTCACGATTTTTTTGTGAATTGCTCTTTGAAAAATAGATATTCGCCCACATTACCGCTGAAAAACCATAATTGACGGCAATGA
>DATEBC010000033.1:0-2801 GCA_035288065.1 Sedimentisphaerales bacterium
TCTCAATATCATTATTGATATTCTTAAGGTGGCGCGTATGGCTATCATTGATAATCTTTTTCGGGATCGGCATTATCGGAGTAACTATCGCCAGCTTTCCGTTCGGAATTAGAACCCTCTCGGTTTCCCTCCAAATCGGCAGCAGATCGGCAAGGTACGCCTCGTAGCTGGTCTGCCCGATTTGCCCCGCGACGGCGTAGTCAACTACATTCCAGTATGGAGGACTCGTTACGGCAAGCGCCACACATTCACTCGGCAGCTCCGACAATGCGCTAAGCGCATCATCGTTGATTATCTTATCGATATGGAATTCGGGCCAATTTGATTCGTTAGGTATCCTGTACATTCGTATCTTAATCTCTTCGCGAGGACTGTTTTTCAGGCGAATCGGCCTTTCTTTCGCTCGTATCATTTGACAAACTGCCGGACGAAGTACTTCGCCGTCAAGGTTTCTCCTGTTGCTCGTTTTATCATTTCGTTCCAGTGGTACAGCGATCCGGCCTGGAAGACGTTTTCAGCGAAGTAGGCCCCGACTTGTTTTTGGCCGACGTAGCCGAAGTCTTCGTCGGATTTGAGCTTGAGGACCTCGGTGACGATGTGGTTGTGGAGCTGAGAGGCGAGAAGCTCGCCGAGCATGTAGTTATGGTAATAGCACGGCGCGATGGTGAAGTGGATCTTCGCGGCCCAATCGGGCTGGCTGCGGCCTTTGGGCTTTTTTACGAACTGATATTTCTCAACCATTTTCCACCACAGGGCGTTCAAGTCCTGGTCGGGATTTACATAGAGCTGTTTTTCAAAGTCGTACATCACCATCGCCCAGCGGGCGAAGATGAGCTGTTTTAGTCTGGCGTATCTGTCGCTGACTTTTTCGATATCGGCGTGCTGCGCATCGGTCAGGTCGAGCATTTGCTGCATCCAGGCCGGGTTTCTGCTCAGCCGTCCGAAAAACATTGCAACCGCCTCGGTAGTGAAGGCGTGGACGGGTTCTCTGAGCAGCCAGGGGGTCTGTGGGTCGTGATACTTGTCATAGACGCCGTGGCCAAGCTCGTGAAGCTGCGTCTCCATCCAGGATTCGTTGTTCTTTAGGTTGCAGAGGATTCGGACGTCGCCTTCTTTATCGATATCGGTGCAGAAGGCGTGCGGGTTCTTGCCGTCTCGCTCGTATAAGTCGCTGCCGGCGATTATGGATTCGACGGGCAGGCCGATGCCCGCGTAGAACTTGATCGACAAATCCTTAACGTCCTTGTCCTTGTAGTATGCGTCAAGGTCGATATCGTAAACGAGCGGGGTATCCTGGAAGAAGGGGTCATGGTAGTGCCAGGGCATTAGCTCTCCGAGGCCGATATTGCAGTTGGCGGCGAGTATCCTGTCGAGGTCGGCTTTTAGCTGTGCATAAGGCAGGTTGGTCAGCTTGTAGAGGTCGTCGAAGATTTTGTCGATTTCTTTGACGTCCTGCTCGCCGGTGGCCAGTGACATTGTATGGTAGTTGTCGAATCCGAGCTTCTGAGCGGCCTGGTTTCGCAGCTTCACCAGTTTAATGATGTCCGCCGCGACGACGGGGCCGACCTGCTTGCTTGCGAGCCAGGCCTTTTCCCGCTCAGCCGAATTCGTGGATGTCTTGAGGATTTCCTTTATTTGGCTGTCGGTGACTTTTTCGCCGTCGATAGTCCCTCGGAATACGCTGAAGTTTTGCTCGATTTTCACGCCGAGGTCAACGATTTGTTTGAGCAGCTCAGGCGCCATCTGGTTGCCGAGGTATGCGTTGTAGAGGATGGTTCGCTGGCGTGCGAGCTGCGGGTCTTTGATCCGTCCGGTCTTTTTCATCGCCTGCAGGAATGCGAAATCTTCCGGGTCGCTGTAGATTTGGCGAATTTTCAGGGTAAGCTCGCTCATTCTGTCGTAGTCTTCGGGTTTGCCGCTGACGGCGGCGTCCCAGGACGCCTGAGCGGCCTGTTTGGCGATGGGCCTGACCTTTGCGACGTGTGCGGTGATGAACTGATCCAATTGGGCCTCCTTTTCGCCGGATGCGCAACCGGCCGGCAGGATGCTGAACAGCAGGATTGTAAACAGGATTGTTATCGCTTTCATAATGTCAGGTTCCTTTGGTTGTAGTTATTCCACCTTATCCGAGCGGTCCGGATAGATTGGTTTTTGAAGTTGTGGGGGCGGCTGCTTTTCGAGCAGTTCGAGGGCCAATTCGATTGCCTTTTCGAGCTGCGGGTCCCGGCCTGCAGCCATTTTGTGAGGCTCATTTTCGATGGGATAGTCCGGATCGACGCCGTACCCTTCGACGTCCCATTTGCCCTCTGTGTTCCAGAAGCCGAAGGTCGGGACCGAGACGAAGCCGCCGTCGATGGGCTGCGGGTTGCCGCTGATCCCTATAAGTCCGCCCCAGGTCCTTGTTCCGACTAAGGGGCCGAGGCCCGCCTTTCGGAAGTAATAGGGGAAGGCGTCGCCGCCTGAGCCTGACCAGCCGTTGATAAGCATCACTTTCGGGCCTGCATGGGCCACGAATGGCGACCGCCAGTCGCGATGGTCTCTGCGGGCCCAATAATTGTATAACGGGCGGTTGAGCAGTTCGATGAAGCGGTCGGGGATTTGTCCGCCGCTGTTGAATCGCTCGTCGATTATCAGCGCATCCTTTGTCCACTGCGGTGTGAACTGGCGGACAAGCTCGTTTTGCCCGTTCCTGCCCGTATCGGGGACATAGATGTACCCGACCCGATTGTTGGTGGCTTCCTGAACTCTCTGCCGATTCGCCTCGATCCAGGCGAGATTTCGCAGCCGAAATTCGCTGGACT
>DATEBC010000034.1:0-3597 GCA_035288065.1 Sedimentisphaerales bacterium
ATACGCAATACGAAAAATGAAAATACTACTCGCAAACGACGACGGCATCTTCGCACCCGGCCTGGCCGCAATCTATAAGCAGCTAATCAAGATCGCCGACGTAACCGTAGTAGCGCCCGACACCTCCCGCTCCGGAGCAGGCCACAGCATCACCTACCGCGATCCGCTCATCGCCACCAGGGTAGATATCAACGGCCTCTTCACCGGATACAGCGTCCAGGGCTCACCCGCTGACTGCGTCAAGCTCGCCTGTATGCAGCTCTGCAAACACCCCATCGACCTGCTCGTCTCCGGAATAAACAACGGGGCAAACGTCGGAATTAACGTCTATTACTCCGGCACTATCGGAGCGGCAATGGAAGGCGCCTTCCTCGGCATCCCCGCAGTCGCCATGAGCTGCGCCGTAGAGGCCCCCGGCGTCCCCGGAGACTTCGAAAAGGCCGCCGGCCACTGCCTCAAAGTCCTCGAAAAGATTATGCCCGTCCAGGCAGGCAGCGTCATAAACATCAACATCCCCCGATTGTCCGTCGGCGAGCCCAAAGGCGTCCGCGTTGTCCCCCAGTCCAGCACGGGATTCAACGAAAGCTACGTGCAAAAGACAAACGAGCAGGGACAAACCCTCTTCCAGCTTATAGGCGACCACCACGTCGTGGACGGCACGCCAACCGACACCACGTCCGTTGAAGAAGGCTACATAACAATAACCGCCCTCACCCCGGATATGACGGACCACAGAAAGACCCGCGAGCTTGAAAAAATAGAATTCTAACCCCGCCGCCGCAGTAACCGAGCGAGGAGGCCTCCTCTCACACGGCGCTATCGTAGCGCGCGAACTGGCAATACCAGCGGTAACAAACGTAGGGCCCGTAACAAAAATCATCAAAACCGGCCAAACCATACAAGTCAACGGCAACGCCGGCACTCTCAAAATCCTTAAATAGACCCCGCACCGGCCAAACCGGCAAATGTCATTGCCACCAGCTCATTGCCGACGCCCATTACAAAAAATCATTACCACAAAGACCGCAAAATCGCCGGCCTTCAGACAAAAAGTGTCTATCGATTTTGTTGACCGCAGGAAAAGTTGAAATCAGCAAGCCTCTTATGGTAGAATACGAAACCTTGTTGTTAAGGAGCATGAGTTATGAAAGCAAAATTGAAATCTCCGCTTGTTGCGTCCGTCTCGGCTTTGAGCATCCTGATCGTCGTCTCTGCTGCGATGGCCAAGACCACAGTAGTCTTTGACCGTAACGCGAACGACGCCGCAACCTGGGAATTCGTCTTTAAGAATGTCCCGCCGCCGTCGAAGAGCGACCTCGGCGCCAAGGCCGCAGTGGTCATCGTTGACGGCAGGAGAGACACCAACGGCGGTGATGTCGATAAGCTCGCCGATGGAATTGTCCCAACCTATGAGGATCAGCCCGCCCGGAACTTCTTCTTCGCCCCGAATACGGACGGCGGGAGAATCCTTGTCGATCTCGGCGGCGCCGCCGCCGTCAAGCAAGTCAACACTTATTCGTGGCACCCGAACACCCGCGGTCCCCAGGTCTATCGGCTCTTTGTCGGCGACGGCAAGACCGAAGGCTTTCAGCCTCAGCCAAAAAGGCAAACCGACCCCCTCAAGTGCGGCTGGATACTACTTGCATCCGTCGATACGCAGGCCAACGACGGCACACCCGGCGGCCAATACGCTGTAAGCATTTCCGATTCCACGGGCGAGATCGGCAAGTTCCGATACTTCCTCTTTGACATTTCACGCACCGAGCAGGCCGATCCCTTCGGCAATACTTTCTTCAGCGAAATCGACATCGTCGATCCCAATGGGCCCGTTCTACCCGCCGCGACCCGCAGCGAACCGCGCATAGAAACCATTCAGACCGATGACGGAAAGTATCGCATTACAATTGATACCACCGAAACACCCGACCTGACCGAATGGGCTGGCCGGGAGCTCGGACCGGTCCTACGCGACTGGTATCCGAGGATTGTCGCATTGTTGCCCAGCGAGGGCTTTGAAGCGCCAAAACAGGTGAATATCACTTTCAGCGATGCTATGCGCGGCGTCGCGGCAACGGGCGGCACACGCATACGATGCGCCGCTGCCTGGTTTAGGCAACAGCTCCACGGAGAGGCAAAGGGCGCCGTCGTCCACGAGCTCGTCCACGTCGTCCAGGACTACGGCCGCTCTCGCCGTAATCCAAACGCCACGCGCACCCCCGGGTGGCTGGTAGAAGGCATAGCCGACTACATTCGATGGTTTCTCTTCGAACCCGAGACGTACGGAGCTGAGGTTACCCCAGCCAATATACACCAGGCCCGCTACGACGCGAGCTACCGTGTTTCCGCCAACTTCCTCGACTGGGTCGCCCGGCAGTACGACAAAGACATCGTCACGAGTCTAAATGCCGCCGCTCGTCAGGGCGACTATAGCGAAGACTTGTGGAAGAAACACACCGAACGCACACTGCAGGAACTCGGCGACGAGTGGAAAAAGACTCTCGAAGATCGGATTGCCGCAGAGGCCGAGGCCGAATTGAAGATCAATACCCTCACCGAAGAGGAGAAAACCGCCGGCTGGAAGCTGCTCTTCGACGGAAAGACCTTCAACGGGTGGAAGAACTTCAAACGAAATGACATAGGCGCCGGATGGCGGATCAAAGACGGCGCCCTGGTCTGCGCCGATCCCCACAACGCCGGCGACCTGTGCACGATCGAGCAGTTCGACTGGTTCGACCTGCGGCTGGACTATAACATTTCACGCGCCGCCAACAGCGGAATCATGTACCACGTCACCGACCATGCCGACTCCGCCTGGGCCACAGGACCCGAATTCCAGTTGGAGGACAACAAGGACGCTTCGGACCCCGTTCGCTCAGGCTGGCTCTATGCACTTTACGAGCCTCCGACAGACCCCACTACCGGCAGACGGCTCGATGCCACAAAACCCGCCGGACGATGGAATCAAATTCGCCTCCTGGTCGCTCCGACCGGGTGCGAACACTGGATTAACGGAGTCAAGTACTTCGACTACGTCCTCGCAAGCGATAAGTTCAAGCAGCGAGTCGCCGACAGCAAGTTTCGCGATATGAGCCTTTTTGCCAAATCAACAACCGGCTGCATCGCCCTCCAGGGCGACCACGGCCAAGCGTCGTTCCGGAACATAAAGATACGCCCCATCAGACGGGATGACTAATCGCCGGATCAGGCTGTGCTGTCGCGCCGGGCAGCCTGCTTGGGACGCAAAGATATGGTGCGATGGACGAAGAAGACCGTGCTATTGGACGCACTCATAACACAGTCAGGGTTTTGCTGTCTGCCTGCAGCGGCGGCAATGCCAACGGAGTAGCCGGAATATGAAAGCGCTCGTGAAGACAAAACCCGAACCCGGCATCTGGGCCGAGGACCTGCCGACCCCCGAAGTCGGCCCAAACGATGTTCGCATTAAAATCCAAAAGACCGCAATCTGCGGAACTGATATCCACATCTTCAAATGGGACAAGTGGGCGCAGAAGACTATTCATCCGCCACTCGTAATAGGCCACGAATTCGTCGGCGTCGTCGAAAAACTCGGCCAAAACGTACACGACGTCCGGACCG
>DATEBC010000035.1:0-9852 GCA_035288065.1 Sedimentisphaerales bacterium
CCCGCCCCGCCCTTCTCCGCAATCGTCTCCGTCCCCAGGAACTTCCCGATCCCGTAAGAGGCGTGGACGACGTAGTCGCCCTCCTGCAAATCGCCGAGCGAATCGACCGGCGAAGTCGCCCCAACCGCCACGCGCCGCCGCCGAAGAGAGAATTGCCCGAATAGCTCGTGATGACTGATAACAATCGTCTTGAGCGACTCGATAACAAACCCCTGATTGATATACCCAACCAGCAGCTTGAAATTCGCAGGGATTGTGCCGTCAATATCCGCTACAATCTCCCCCACTCGTTTTATCTCCGCCTCGGCCTCGCAGTAGAGCAGCACTTTCTTGCCCTTCTTCGCCTCGGCCGCCAATTCCTCAAGCGCCGCCTTGTGCCCCGCCCAGACGGATGTGGCCGTGTGCTGAAACTGCTGCACGCTCTTGACATCGACCTTCAGATAATCGCCCGGCTCGACGGCGAACCTGTCGATATGAAGCTGCGTAAACCGCCCCAGCGACTCGTAAACCGCAGCGCGGTCATAAAGACAGGACGCATTTTCCGCCCGCGCAAGACACGCCTGCGCAACCTCGTCAATAGTCCCCGGCTCCTCCAAAACAACTATCGTATCGGCAGGCAGGATATTCGCAAAGACCTCCCGCTCGCCTTCACCCGCCCCGCACACCGCCGAGACAACGCTGACACTGCCCAGCTCCCCGCTTGACCGCAGGGTATCAAGATTGATCGAGCGAATACTCTCGACAATATCGCCAAAAAACTCCACCCGAACCGCCCCCGCTCCGCCTGCCAAACAAACCCCATCCTCCCCCTTCCGCTCCGCACCGCCTCTGTCATCCTGTTCCACCCCCCCTTTGTCATTCCCGCGCAGGCGGGAATCCATTCCTTTGTCATTCCCGGGCAGAACCTGCCCTGAGCCTGTCGGAACGCGGCGATCCTCTGCCTCTTTATTCTCCTTTTGTGCCTTAGTGTCTTCGTGGCAATCCATTTCTTTGTCATTGCGAGGAGTCCCCCCCACGTCCCACTTGGGACTCCCAGCGGAGGGGCCTGGGGCCTGGGGACTTGTCCCGTGGGGACGACGCGGCAATCTCACACCCTCCCCACTAATCAAAGGCGCATAAATATCGACAATCCCGCCGCGACGAGCGAACTGCCCCGGCAGATCAATCGCATCCACCCGCTCGAACCCGTTATCGACCAGCCATTTGCAAACTTTCTCCGGCGAGACTTCCTTTTCGACGGCCAGCTTCAGCCGACCCGCCTCCAGAGCATCAGGCCTGGGCACAGGCTGACAAAGCGCCTGCACCGAAACCGCAATAACAACCTTGTTCTTCTCCCCACGCGATACGCAATACGCAATACGCGATACGATTCTCAGTCTTTCGGCCCGAATCTCATCGGTGGCGTCGGCCAAATCCTCCTCGCCTTCCCAGGCAGGCAGCGTCTCGACCTTCTGCGCCCCGAACGTCCTCAAATCATCCGCCGCCTTATCCGCATCGTCGATATGCGGACAGACATACAAAATCGGCCTCGAAGTACTTTTGGATATGTGCGCAGCCAATAAGCGCGCAAACGATCCCCACGTCCCCTCGACTTTGACCACCCCCTCACCAATCGTCGCCAGCCGGGAGACTATCTCTCGCACCGTCTTGTCCGGTGCCAGATCCATAAAATCGCTTTAGCGAGAGGTCAAAACTTCACTTGTCGTGAAAAATCGACAAGACCGATTCCCTGACGCGCTGGGCTATGGCGATACAATCCTCGCACGTCTTCTTATCCGGCTCGAAATCCGGCAGCACACTGCCCAGAGGATACTTCGAAGGCAAATATATCGAATCCAGCAGATCTCGTTCATCCTCCGCCAGATCAATATTCAAACCATTCTCGCCAACCATTATCGCCAACTCATTTATGCTATGCGTCTTCTTGAACTTGAGAGAAAACTCGACCAATACCGCCTTGAGCATCTTTTCAACCGCTTGCTGCGAATTCTGCAAACACGGATTGAAAAGGCCGCTCTCCAACAGCACTTTTGCCGACTTGAGATTCTCCTCGCCAAACTCAAGCCAATTTCCTGTCTCATCTTTCATATATTACTTCCCCCTGCGCAATCTCATCGAGGAACGTATCGTCACGAGCCTCGGCCTTTATGGGAATGATGTCTAAAGGTATCATTCGGGCAATCGCTCGAGTTATTCTGCGATACTTCATTGCCAGCGGAAGATATTTCTCGCTGCTGTCCTGAAACACAGCAATATCAATATCGTGCGGATCAAGAGTTTTCAAAAACGACCCAAAGATAACAATCCTCCGTATCTCCCTCTCGCCCTTGAGGCATCCCACCAAACGCTCCTTCAAAGACTGTTTCTGCTCTTCGGTAAACATCTCAAATATCTCTCAAAATCCACATCAAGGCGCCTTGTATTCACTTTAGCCTCGGATATTGTTACTCTCCAACACCCGTCCTGTCAAGCGTTAAACTTCTGTGAAAATATCTCAGGAACTTGCTGCTGGACTACCTGACCAGGCAGCATGATAACTAAAAATGGCAAGAGTCGAGCTTAGTCAAATTCGACGATGACAAGTTAAAGCTAATCGGCTGGTCGGGTAACCAGACCCCGGCAGCGCTTGCCGTGCCCGGCCGGACGAGACAACTTGAAGCGCCCAAGCAGGCCGATGGCTGGGTATTTCTCGATTGGAAACAGCCCGTTGACGACGGAAGGGTTATCGCGTATAACATTGAGCGTAGGAATCGCACCAATGGTGCGTGGCTCGTGCTTCGTAGCGAAGTCGCTACTTCGCAGAGTTGCATAAGTCGTTAATTTTAAGCTTGCCCTGAGCCTAGTCGAATGGGGTAGTTAGGCGAAAAAACGAGACTTTCAGGCAAAGAAGCGGCGTTTTATACGGATAGGAAACCAGAACTCCGCATCTTCTGCGGATCAATCTAATTATTGTTGGATACATAAGAAAATGAACTCGAACCTGACGATAGCAGGGGTATGATTCGTCCGATGATTGCTAGTATCACAGACACACGCGATAAAATTGAATACTACGCCAGAAACTGGCGTCTTGCCCCTCTTTTCATCCAGGGTGACGCCTTGGAAGTCCTCCGACGGTGCCCGTCTGGGGTCTTCGACTTCTGCATGACAAGTCCGCCATACTGGGGAAAGCGGGAGTATCACAATGGCGGAATCGGGCTTGAACGAAACTATTCCGATTTCGTTTTACACCTGCTGGATATCTTCGCAGAGGTCAAACGGGTGCTCAAAGAATCAGGTTCTTTCTGGTTGAATATCGGCGATTCGTATGCAGACAAGCGGCTTCTAGGAATCCCTTGGCGTCTTGCAATCAAAATGATAGACGAACAAGGTTGGACTTTGCGAAACAGCGTAGCCTGGAACAAGGTCAAAGGTGGGCCAGACAATACCCTCGACAGACTCCGCAACGTCCATGAAGACGTTTTCCATTTCGTGAAACATCCTCGTGGGTACTACTACGATGCTGACGCCATACGAAGCGATCCGAAGAAAACAAAGGTGGTTAACGGTTCGGTAGTATCGGCCACCGGCGTCAGTGGGGTCAGGTACAAACGCCAGATTGAACTTTCAACCGCCCTCACAGACGCAGAGAAGGGGAAAGCCATGGCTGCGCTAAACGACATGTTATCCGCCATTGTGCGAGGTGATGTCGCCGATTTCCGTATGATCATTCGTGGCCAACAAAGAACGACGCATTCCGATTCGGAAAGAGTATCAGGACGGGCAAAGGAGTTGAGAGAAAAGGGATTCTATTTTCTTAAATATCACCCCAACGGAAGCAAACCCTCCGATGTATGGGACATCCTGCCGGAGGATACACAGAAACGCGATGATCACTTCGCTCCTTACCCCGAAGACCTCTGCAAGATTCCCATTCTGGCAACTTGCCCGCCAGGAGGTTTGGTCCTTGATCCCTTTTGTGGAACCGGAACTACTATGCTCGTTGCCAGCCAACTCGGCAGAAAGTCCGTTGGAATAGACATTGCGCCGGAGTATCTGGAAATCGCTGAGCGGAGATGCGAGACACTTCTATGAGCAATATGATTGAGTTGTTCGGACAAAGCACGGCAAACAAGAGACAAAACTGGAAATCCATTGTGGCGCGGCAATGGTGTCCGTACCTTGAACGCAAGTGTATCAAAGTGCGGAAGAGTCAGCCGAAAATATCAATCGGCAGTTGCTCTGTTCTCTACGGTAAGGGAAAACGCCCCATTATCATCTGCCCATACCGCCTACTTGAACGAAGGCAGGTATTCACCGACTGCCTGCACTTGCTAAATGTTCACGAACCAGGAAACGAACTGCACATCGTCCCGGAGGTCTCCATCCCCGGAGGTAGCATTGATTACTTCCTCGCCTCTGCCAGAGACGGCAAGGTGAAGGACTTTGTTGGCGTTGAACTCCAGACCCTTGACACAACAGGAACGGTCTGGCCAGCACGCCAGAAGTACCTCCAGGATGTTGGAGTCAATGTAGTCCGGGAAGAAGCAGCCTCCTGCAAGACCTATGGCATCAACTGGAAGATGACGGCAAAGACCATTCTGATCCAGTTGCACCACAAAGTTCAGATGTTCGAGGCTATAAATAAACATCTTGTTCTCGTGATTCAGGACTTCCTGCTGGACTATCTCCGCAAGGAGTTTCAGTTCTCCCACCTCACGGATGCTCGCAAAGGCGACCCTATGCACCTTCATACTTACGGCATGTCGGCGCAGAAGAATCTCGTGTACCGTCTAAACTTGACATCACGCCTCAGCACGGATTCCGAGGGAATTGCCGTTTGTCTAGGCCTCCAGGCAGAGACGAAGGTGGAGCTTGGAAAGATTATCGAACAAATCGAATCGAAGATCTCTGAGGACACTCTTTTTCGGCTTGGGTAATAGACATGGAAAGAATACGGCATCCAACAATCGCATGGGTTAATCAGGGGATACCAGACCTGGGAAAAAGGAATGTGACTCTTTATTGACTTGTGCTTCGTAGCGAGCTTCCAGTATTCGTAGCCGAAGCTACTTCGGCGGAGTACGCACTTCGCAGAGTATCAAAAGATTTAACAATTGCAGGATTTCCAAGAACACCTGCCTGCTGGCTATGCACCAATCCAAATACTTAGCCTGCGGTTTCACCGCAGGTCCCCTTCGTCATTCAAGATTCGATATTCTAAATTCCCCATTGCCCCCTCTCCCCCTTCGTCCCTCGTCTCTCGTCCATCGTGCCTTGGTGCCTTCGTGGCTACTTGCCCACGGATTTCTTGGCTGCTGCGACAGCCGCCTCGACTGTTATGCCGAACTTTTCGAAGCAGACCTTGAATGGAGCCGAGGCGCCGAATGAAGACATCCCGATAAAGATACCATTATCGCCCAGCCACTTGCTCCAGCCCAATTCGACGCCGGCCTCAATCCCGACCCTCGCCCGCACGCTCGGCGGAAGAACCGAGTCCTTGTATTTTTGGTCCTGGCGCTCGAACAGCTCCCAGCAGGGCATACTGACCACCTGCGCCTTTATCCCATCCTTCGCCAGCCGTTCAGCCGCGCCGAGCGCCAGCGAAACCTCCGACCCGCTCGCCAAGAGCAGCATATCGGGCTTATCAACGCCGACTAAGACGTAAGCGCCCTTGCTGAGATTGGCCGCCGAGGCGTATTTGGCCTGGTCGAGCACAGCCAATCCCTGCCGGGTCAAAAGCAGCGCGACCGGCCCATCGCGGTGCTCCAGCGCATACTTCCACGCCTGCACCGTCTCATTCGCATCGGCGGGCCGAAAGACCAGGAGATTCGGTATCGCGCGAAGCGCCGCGGCGTGCTCGACCGGCTGATGAGTCGGGCCGTCCTCGCCGACCCCGATACTGTCGTGCGTAAATACGAATATCGTCGGATACCTCGAAAAGGCCGCGACCCGAATCGCCCCGCGCATATAATCCGAGAACACCAAAAAAGTTCCCCCGTAAGCCCGCAATAAACCGCTCACCGATATCCCGTTGATTATCGCCCCCATCGCGTGCTCCCTGACCCCGAAGCGCAGATACCTGCCGTCGCGCGAGTCCCTCTGGAAGTCTTTCGTATCTTTCCACCGCGTGTTATTCGAAGGCGTCAAGTCCGCCGAGCCGCCCATAATCATCGGCAGCTTCGGCATAACCGCATCCAAAACCTTCCCCGACGCCTGGCGCGTGGCGACCGAGGCGCCGGCCTCGAACTTCGGCAGAATATCATCCAGCTTCACAGCCAGTTTCCCCGCCGCAGCGTCCTCAAACTCGCGCGCAAGCTCAGGGTGAGCCTCCGTATATTTGCCAAACAGCTTCTTCCACGTCTTTTCAGCCTTTCTGCCTCTTTCGACGCTCCCGGCAAAATGTGCCGATACTTCATCGGGAACGTGGAAGCTCTTGTTGGCGTCCCATCCGTACTTTTCCTTAATCAGCCTGATCTCGCCCTCGCCCAAAGGCGCACCGTGCGCCTTGGCGCTATCCTGCATATTGGGACTGCCGAAAGCGATATGCGTGCGGAGTTTGACCAAGGTAGGCCGTTTCTTCTCCGTCTTGCCCCTGCTGACCGCCTTCTCGAAAGCAGCCATATCGTTGCCGTCCCCGCCGACCTCTATCACGTTCCAGCCGTAAGCCTTGAACCGCTTGGCCCTGTCCTCGGTGAACGAAAGCTCCGTGCTGCCGTCGATACTTATATGATTATCGTCATAGATAACAATCAGATTATTCAGCCCAAGATGCCCCGCCAGCGAACACGCCTCCGACGCAACGCCCTCCTGCAAATCCCCGTCGCTGGCGATAACATAAACCCTGTAATCGACAATCGGGAATTTATCCCGGTTGAAATACGTAGCCAGATACTTCTGGGCAATGGCCATCCCGACCGCGTTGGAAATCCCCTGCCCCAGGGGACCTGTGGTTACCTCGATGCCGCACTTTGGGTTATATTCCGGATGTCCCGCCGCCTTGCTACCCCACTGGCGGAAGCTCTTCAAATCGTCCAGGCTGATGTCGTATCCGCTCAGGTGCAGCAGCGAATAAAGCAGCGCGCCCCCGTGCCCGGCTGAGAGGACAAACCTGTCGCGGTTATGCCAGAGCGGGTCTTGAGGATTGTGCTTCAAATGCCGCGTCCACAGAACATAAGCCGCCGGCGCCATCCCCATCGGCATACCAGGATGCCCCGAATTGGCCTTCTGAACCTGCTCCATCGACAAGAATCGAATTGTCTGAATGCATAATTCATCAAGCTCCGACATCCCCGGATTCGTCACAGATACGCTCATTACCAATTTCCTGTAATAAACAAGGGTTCCAAATACGCCTTCTTAAAAACAAAGCCAGGCTGTTACCATACCATCGCCCCCCAATTCTCGCAAGCATTACTTGGTACTCTGTCAGACTTGATTTTGTGGACATTGTCATTGCGAGGAACCCTGCCCCAACCGCCCTTGCCCCGCCCGGCCGGACGAGACAACTTGAAGCGCCCAAGCAGGGCGAGGGGCACATTGAGGCATTGCGGCTTTACATCGTGGCATTGTTGCTTTACAATGTGGCGTTGTAAACGGGCAAAAAGACTGGTTCTTGCTTCGTAGCGAAGTCGCTACTTCGCAGAGTAGCATAAGTCGGTTAGGCGAATAAATGAGATTTTCAGGCAAAGAAGCGGCGTTTTATATGGATAGGAAACCGAAGCGCCGCATCTTATGCGGATCAATCTAATTATTGTTAGGCAGACAAGAAGGAGAAACGGAATGCCAATCAACCTGAGTACCAATGTCGAGGCCAAGATCCGCGAGCGAGTGCAAATGTGGATAACAAACGGACGCGATTTCCTTGCCGCGGAGGGGATCGAAGCGGACACAGTCCTTTATGTTGTATGGGGTGAACAGCACGGGTTTGCATCCTTCTTGCTGTCCGCTTTCATCAAACGTGTCTATGTGATCGTCACCGCGAACGATCTTTATGTGGTGAGAGCCAAATGGTTGAATTGTTGGCGCAAAATTGATTCAACGCGGTATAACCTCAAAGACCTCGCTGGCGTTCAGATTCAACCTGGCTTTGTGTCAGAGACAGTCGAGATGTCCTTTCGTGATTTGACCGCCGTGAAAATGGTGAACGTGGAAAAGGGGTTAGGCGAACCGCTCCAAAGAGTGGCACAGGAGGGGATTCATGTCATTGCCAAGTCCTGATGTTTCAAGTCCGGTTCAACTGCGGTTGAATGCCGCCGGTTTCCGACTGCGGGTTTTCCTTAACGCGCTTTTCGGCGTCATGGCCCTCTTGCTTTATGTTGCCTTGGTCTCTCAGGCAGAAATGTTCAGTGGCCCCTTGTTGTTGGGGTTGGTGCTTCTTGGCCTTGAGGTCAGATTGGGGTTCCGGATTGCATCGCATCTGCGCGTTTTGCACAAGGCACGACAATGCCAGTCGCCTCAGCTTGCATGGGATTCGACCAATCTGCACATCTCTTCCGTCTTCTTGGCCGAGCAATCGATTCCCTTGCAAAGGATTGCCCGATGCGTTGTCAAAGAACGTGAAAGACGTTGGGGCAAGTCACACTGGAACTTGGTGATAGAAGAGCAACGGACTACGGGCCTCGTCTTGCATATCATCGAAGACGATTGGTTCCCCGGTGGTGAGTCGCAAATGCGATCGGTCGCCGAGGCGATTGAGCAACTCCGCAAGAGGCAGAAGAAAGGACCATAAACTTGTCCAACAAGCCAATCCAGAGGACGGCTTTCAGCCGCCGCTGATGCACGACGTTCGGCGGTAGAGATGTCGATAGAGAAATATGAAAAGGCCGCTATGTAATGGCTGCAAGAACAGACCCAAAACAATTGATAACGATGTAAAAGAAAAATACAAGACAAGTCCCCCTCAGTATCCTACCCCTCGAACTTCGCCGCTTCAATCGTCACCTTCGGCGGCTCGGCATAATCCGCCCAAATCCGCTCCGCCGCAGGAACCGTGATCTTCCCTTCGTGAATATACATCCGATACCTAAAGACGTGATTCACACCCGGCTCCATATCCCACGCCGTCGCCTGAGAAGGACAGAAATTGAAGAACACCTGCCCCTCAGGCCATATTCGCATCGGCTCGGGATGCTGAAAATTCCCCGGATGGCTGTAGAACGTAATCCCCTCCCAGCCGTCGATCTCGCCCGATGTATCGCACCATCGCGCCCGCGTCGTATGGCCGTTCTTGCGATTCTTCCCCTCGCTCGTCAGATACTCGGCGTTCGCCTCGTCCCACTTGCCCGTGGCGCGATACCCGAATCCGCCGTACCGATACTCTTCCTGATGCAAAGGGCTGTCCGCAACGCACCGCTGCACCGATACAAAATCCACAATCCGATACCCCTTCTCCGGCCCGCCAACGTTGAACACGCGCACGTCCCAGACCTCGTTCAGCACAACCTTCTGCCCCTCCGCCGTCTTCAGCGCAACATGCTCCTGCTCCGCCTTGAACCCGCCATAGACAGGCCCCTGCGTCGTCGAGAGATACCGCGCGAACCGGACCGTCCCCTGCCCCTCCTTGAGGTTCCAGAAATCCACCCCCTTGCCCTCGAACTGCGTATGCGTCCACGGCATCCATATCCCCAAATGATGAATATGGTCCGCAGGATGAATGTTCGTCAGCACCGTGCCCTTCGTGGACCACAGAGGATGAATAAACCCGCTGCGTTCATAGAGCTTATCCTGCCCCTCAGGCGGCGGGACTATCGCATGATTATACCGCAGGACCTTATCGCCCCGGTGCGCCAGCTCCAGATACTTGTCCGTCTTCGCCACCGTGACGCCGTCCCACTTTACCTCCCCGGCTTTCACCAGGCTGAATGTCCGCGT
>DATEBC010000036.1:0-12467 GCA_035288065.1 Sedimentisphaerales bacterium
ACGTAATCGGCGCCGGCGGCCCGCGACAAGAGGCAGGCCTTCTTGATTTGTTCGGGCGCCAGGTAGCACGTCTCCAGTATTACCTTGACAATGACGTTACGCTTCCTGGCTTCGGCGACGACGGCTTCGATATCTTTTTGCACGAATTCGTAATCGGCGCTGAGGAACTTTCCGATGTTCATCACCATATCCAGCTCGGCGGCCCCGTCTTTGATGGCGAGCTTCGCTTCGAGGGCCTTGACCTCCGGCCTGTTTGCCCCGTGAGGAAAGCCCACGACCACAGCGACGGGCACATTGCTGCCCCTTAGCTGCTCTGCTGCAAGGGCGGCGTCGGTGGGGCGGACACAGAAACTGGCGACCTGTCTTTCGGCACACATCTTCGCGCCGTCGATAATGTCCTGGTCGGTGGCGATGGGTTTCAATACGGCGTGGTCGATGGTTTTTGCAACTTGTTGTTTTGTGAACATTCGAGTGGGTTTCCTCCCTTCTTCTTTTTTCGACACGGATTTACACGGATTAACACTGATAGTTGTCTGGATTCCTGCTTGCGCAGGAATGACAAACGGGTCTATGTTCTTGTCATGTTTTTGCTTATGGTAGTATTCAGCATTATGACGTCAAGTTGACAGCCAAAGAGTCGGGTTAGTGCATTTCTCTGCCGCCGGTAACGTTTATGGCTTGCCCGGTCATGTAGTCGGCGCCCTTGGATGCGAGAAAGCATGTCACCGCGACGATGTCCTCGACCTTTGCGAGCCTTTTGAGGGGGACTTTGGCGGTGAATGTCTCGACGATCTTGTCCATGGGCATGTTCAGGTTCTTGACATAACCGGAGGAGACATTGTCCCATACACCTGTATTCTCGGTGATTCCGGGGCAGATGCAATTGACGCTTATCGAATTGCCGGCCAACTCGTAGGCGAGGGATTGCGTAAGGCCGATTATGGCTGCCTTTGCGGCTGAATAATGCGCCATAAGGGCAGAGCCTGTCTTGCCTGATTTCGAGGAGAAGTTGATTATCTTGCCGCCGCCGCATTTTTTCATCACCGGCACGACTTCCCTGATGAAGAGAAAGGTCCCTTTGCAGTTGACGGCAAAGACGCGGTCCCAGTCCTCTTCGGCGATGTCTTCAACCTTGTCCTGTGCGACGACGCCCGCGACGTTGACGAGGATATCGATTTTCCCTCCGAACTCGCTTAAGGCGGCTTGAACGACTTTTGTCACTTGCCTGTGATTCGTCACGTCGGCGGCCAGGCCTTTGCATAGTTTGCCGCCGGGATCGATCTGACGGCAGCGTTGATCGAGCTTTGCCTGGTCGAGGTCGGTGATGAAGACTCTTGCGCCGTGTTGATGGAAACGCTCCGCGATGCCTTTGCCTATCGAGCCGGCCGCGCCGGTAACAAGGGCGACCTTATCTTGAAATTCCAAATCGTATCTCCTTATATTCATACAAGAGGGCTTCTGCAATTTTGCGCAAATCGTTCATACCGTCCGGAATTCGAGGGACAGTTGCCGGCAGGCGCGGCGCAAGACTTATTCGAGAGTCGGATAGACGACCTTGCCGGCAAGCTGCGCGACTCCTCCCTCTTCTTCATAAACGCCGTAGAACATCGAGCATGAATCGAGCCAGACCGTGATGCGGTGCATTTCCTCGTCGGAGAGCTTGACGTCGTAATGGTCTTCTTCGAGGATCTGGTAGAGCTTCGATGCGCGTGCGCCGAACTTGCCCGGTATGGTCCGGTGGCGGTCCCCATAGGACCAGAAAGCGTACTGGGGCGCAAGGCTGTGATAAGAGGCATACCACTTCTGGCGACCCTTGACGATGACTTCTCGATCCAGTCTCGGCGCTTTATCCGGGTTCTCCTGGTGACACTGGACACAATGCTTGTCGAGAACAGGCTGGACGAGACGAGGATAGCTGAAAGGATTTGTGCCGTCCACATCGGCCTTGAGCTTCGAAGGCTCTCTGCGCATCGCAATAGGAATCGTTTTCGGCGATTGGGGAGCACGGTGTCTTGGCTCGTGGCAACCCTGGCAGAGAAGTCGCTCGCCCGGCTGTAAATACGTGGCCGAACGCATTGATTGGACCGCAAGCCCCTTTTCATCGAGCGCCTGGAAGAAAAGCTCCTTCACTGCCGGGACGGTGAAATGAGCGCTGCCGTCTTCCTCGACGGGGACGGTCCCGAGCACGTAGCGGGCCACGACGACTGAGTCGCCTGCCGTCGGCTCCCTGATGCCGGTTTCGTGCGGCGGCTCGCCCGAAGGAACGGCCATCGGCACGATTTGATATACCCGCAGCGACTTGATCTTAATCTCATCCGGCCAGGGCTTCATAGTATCATAGACGTTGATCAGCCCAAGGGTGCCCTCGGCAGATTCCTCACCGGCAAAACGGCCCGATTTATCGGGGACTACAGGCGGCTTTACCATCGGTCGCAGCGGGACGGGGTTCTGGCAGGCAATCTCCGCGTCTCTATAAATCAACTCCTTGTTGCCGAAGATATCGACCAGATAGATGCCGTATTGGCCGCGAAGGTGCGTTCCTCCCTGGCCTCCCGTCCCTGGCAGCATGAGCGGGTCATACGCACAAAGATAGTAATTCTCGCTGAGGGGCCAGGCCGTTCCATATACCTGGGCGCCGTCTTGAGTCTCCGGGAAATCGACCTCGGGGGTTAGCCGTTTTGTCGGAGCCATCGCGTCATCGTCCTCGATATGCGGATTGAAGATGACCAGCGAGCCGAACGCCTGCCCGTGGTGCGGGGCGCCTGTGGCGACGAATTTCTGCGATGCGGGGATGGCGCGAATGTCAAGCTCCATGTCGGCTCGCAGTTCCCGCGGGGCGAAATTTCCGTGCATTGCTCTGGCGTCTCGACCGTCGGGGGTCGTAATCCAGGGCAGATGCGCAGTGCAGCCGTGACGGTCCACGTAGTCCCATCGCGTATAGACAATCATTCCATCGTGCGTGACGCTGGGATGCCATTCGTTTGTTTCGTGCGGGCTGAGGCATCGAATGTCGCTGCCGTCGGGGTTCACGTCGTACAGGGTATAAGTCGGGCAGACTCTTCCGCAGCGAAGGTATCCTCCGCGGCGTTCGCTGATGAACGCCACACGGCCATTGGGCAGCCAGCAGGGGTCAAAGTCGTTCCATGTCCCGTCCGTCAACTGCTCCAGCCCGGAGCCATCGATATTGACCTTGAAAATATGATAGCAGCGGCCTTGATGCCAGTGCCCTTGCGATGGATCGGTATGGTAGCGATGGTCCGTATCGCCTTCGCACTCGACGTAGGCGAACATAATGCTCCTGCCGTCATAAGACAGGTCGGGAGAGACAAACGAGCCGGTCGTGAGCTTTTGGCCTTTGAGCCTGCCTGTCTGCACGATGGAATCGGCGAGAATATCGCTTGCCTGAGGATTCTCGCCGAAAGGATCGGAAAGGACAAACAGTCCGCCGCCGGGCACAGCGTTGATAGCATAGTACTGGTCGCACATGTGGTTGAAGGTCGCTCGGTGGCGTTTGAGCAGGAGAATCTTGTCAAAGTCCAGCAGCGGATTGGAGAAGGCAATTTCTCGCCGCAGCTTACATGCCTGCTCGAACAAGTCGTAACGAGCCTGGGCTTCTTCAAGACCCACTTTCAAGGCTTCGGCCTTCAAGCTCTCCAGTTGCTTTTCAAGGCTTGACAAGTCCGGCGCATCCGGCATTTGCTTCAAATCTTCGACAAGAGCGCTTGTGCGTCTCAAGACAACGTCGGCCTGATCGAGGTCCGATTCGAGAATCAGAGATTGCCTCTCAAAGGTCTGGTCGGCATGGCTGAGAATATGTCCGCGGCGCTGAATGTCCCGTCGGAGGATTTCATATTGCAGCTCGGTTTCGTTCTTGGGCGTCTCAATCATCAGGCCGGTCGAATCGATCGAAACAAATTGAACGCCTTCCGTCAGGAGCCTCAATTCCGCGATAGAGGTCCAGGGGTTATTGTTGACTTCCGAGAGCGCCACCAATTTGACATAGCGGCCTTTGGCAGGTCTGTCGAATTTGACGGTATTCTCGGCGTTGCGATTGGTGAAAGCACCCTTGACAACAGGCTGACCGAACTGCTTATTATCATTGCTAAGATAGAATTCGTAGTCCTTGATTGTTCCATTGCCGCCGTCCTCGCGCGGCAGATAGACGAAGCCTGATATTTCATACTCGCCGCCCAAATCCAAGATAATAGCGTGAGGCGGCCTCGTATCTCCGCCCCCGAAGTACGTGTGCCACATCGTCGAGGGATCGCCGTCCATGGCCCTGAAGCTCTCATATCCGGCCTTCTCACTGTCTGCGGCGGTCTTGACCTTGACAATCTTGGCCTTGGCCATGACAGTCGAGCCGGCAAAGAAGGCCAAGACCAACGCCGACAGAACAACGCAATGAGTCCGTAGCTGGAAATCCGTCCCGGTACCGATGTTCATATTAGCCCTCGGTGTTAAGTCAGTGAATGATATTTTCAGCGAAGTCAATTATAACCTATGAGCCGACGTTTAGCAACACATTTCCGTCAATCGAAACAGTATGTATTGTCGATAACGCTGACCAGCCGTGTCTGGCCGTTCTCCGAGTCTCTATTACTCTGTTGAGAACCTTGTGGGCTGTCATTTCGAGCGAGCCGAAGGCGAGCCGAGAAATCTGTTTTTTAATAGATTCCTTCCGCTTTTGGCGGACTCGGAATGACCAAACCCCGGGCTTTTCAACAGGGCAAGTCTTTACGTAATGTCGAGCATAGGGCGGACGCCGTTAATCACCGGAATATCTTCGACGCCGTTGATGGCGTTGCGGACGTGCCCGGCCATTAGCCTGACGCTGTTTTTGAAGGCGTCTTTCGTGCTTCCGGCCAGATGGGCGGTAATCGTAATGTTATCAAGCTCAATGAACGGATGGTCCGCCGGCAGCGGCTCAGTGTCGAATACGTCCACCGCCGCGCCCGTTATCCTCTTTGCCCGCAGCGCCTCTATGAGGGCCTGCTCGTCCACCAGGCCGCTGCGAGCTGTATTGACCAGCACGGCGGTCGGCTTCATCATCGCCAGCTCCTTCCGGCCGATTAAGTGATGGCTCTGGTCGGTCAGCCGGGCATGAATCGATACGATATCGGATTGGCTGAGCAATTCTTCCAGCGAGACGAGCCTCGCCGGGGCCGGATCGCCCTTGAAGTACGGGTCGAAGGCTATCACATAGCTGCCGAAGGCCTGCAGATACCCGCAGACCAACTGCGCTACCGCCCCGTAACCGACCAGCCCAACAGTCTTCTCGTAAAGTTCGGGGATGGCGTCGCTATTGGGAAACGACCTTGTCCAGACCTCGCTCTTGAGCTTCGTATGAGAGCGCGCGATATTCCTGATTTCAGCCAGGATCATCCCCATAGTACATTCGGCGACGGCCCTTGCATTCCTGCCCGGCGTATTCATAACGGAAATGCCCCGCTGCGTTGCGAAATCGACCGCGATATTCTCAGCGCCGGCCCGCATCACCCCGATCAGCTTGAGGTCGGCGGCTTTTTCAATGAACAGCCTGCTCACGGGCGCAAACTGAACAACGACGATCCCCACTCCATCAAGGTCGCAGGTTATTTCACGGGGAAGCGGGACGGCATCGGGCCCGCCGGTTTCAATCTCAAGATTATCCTCCTGCAGATCGATCAACGTTTTGTGCCCCCAGTGCCTTACCTCGACATCGACGCCGAAGTCCTCCAGCACGGCTAACTCACGCTTCATAAGGTCGGCCGGAAGATATGTATCACTGATTCCAAGCAGCTTCATAGCGCAGTTGTCCTTACGGTTTCACACCCTCCCGGCCGAAAGCAGCAAGTCGATCTTCTCTTTGACTACCTTGGCTATCTCGCTCTTGAGCGGCCCGAACAATTCCTGCGCCGGCGGGTCGGGCCTTGTTTGAGACTCGGCGGAGACCTTCAAGCCCCTTGCCATTGCAATTCTGTTGTCGGCGTAGATGTTCATCTTGCAAATACCGTTTTTGACGGCTTGTTGAACCTGGTCTTTCGGCGTGCCCGAGCCGCCGTGGAGCACCAGCGGCACAGAGCTTATTTCGTTCAACTCTTTGAGTCTCTCGATATCCAGATTCGGCAGGGACTCATAGACACCGTGGGACGTGCCGATAGAAACTGCCAGGGCGTCCAGGCCGGTCATCGAGACAAACTTCTCGACTTCTTTGGGTTCGGTTAGAACGGGCCGGCCTGTGCTTCTGGCCTGCAGATCAAGGCCGCCGACCCATCCTAATTCCCCCTCGACGCTGATGCCCTTAGGATGCGCAATGCGGGCGGCGGCTTGGGTTATCTCGACGTTTTTCTCAAACGGGTGCATCGAGCCGTCGATCATCACGGAGGTGAAGCCGGCATCAACGGCCCTTCTGATAGAATCCAATTCCGTCGCGTGGTCGAGGTGCAGGACGATTGGAATATTGTGGAAGTCCGCGACGGCCTTAACCAGGCCGGGCACATAAGCCCAGCCGTTGCCGTCCAGATCCGCCCCCACCAGACACATAAGCACCACCGGCGAGCGCACCAGCTCGCAGGTCTCCAAAATCGCTCTCACCATTACATCTTCAACGCAGTCAAAAGCAGGCACCGCGTATCCGTTCTTCATCGCATCAGCAAGGACTTCTCTCAACGTTGTAAGCACTCATTACCCTTTCACTGGTTTTGGGCGGTTAGCCCTTTAGATGGCCCGGCTGGTAGGCTGCGAAGAGTCGGCCCCAGGGACTGTTTGCAAGCCAGTCGTCAACTATCTTTCTGCCTTTGGAAGGATACCAGATTTTGTCGTGATAAATCGCCGATGCGAAGATGAATGCATAGACGATTGGCGTATGGAACATCAGCTTTTCCAACCATCGCATCGGGCCGAACCAGAACAGCTTGCCCACGCTGGATGCGGCGTTATCGCCCGTGTGGAATCCCCAGTTTTCCTTATTGATGTCAACGTCGCCGACGATTTCGATCTCGCTTATACGGCCTGTGCCCAGTCCGCGCTCGTGAGCCAGACGAATGAACTTATGATCCATAGGCTCGAAGCCCATTATCTTCGCGCAGACCGCGTCGATAGCCACGCAGTCGTCGGATGCCAGAATGACGTCCTTGGCCACGGGCGTCATTGTTCTGGGGCCGGCGCCGTTGCCCGCCGTCGTCCCGTCGGTGACGACGAAGATGCCCTTGTGAATCTCCTTTTGAATGGCGAGTAAATCAACGAGGGTTTCGTGTATCCTGGAGTGGCAATAGTGCCGCTTGTTGTCAAGCAGGCCGCCCAAGGCATTCTTCATTGAGCCGGTGATGTTCGTGTAGATATGACATTTCACGGTGGGCAGATGGACGATGTTTTTGCCGTGGAAATAATCCGGGATACGGATACCCTTTGGAAATATCTCATCCAGAACGAGCATCCTGGCTTTCGGCTCATATCGCCGCCATTTCATATCGGACGGCTTGAAGTTGTACTTGATGGGCACGCCGTAATGTTCGCAGACGGGCCTTTGCTTATTGAGCATCTCGCCGGTTTTGGCGTTCGTGACAACGGTTTCGTTTTCAACGCAGACGAGGTCTTCGAAGCCGGCCTTCTTTAGGCCGAGGATCGCGCCCTCGAGCTGCCAGGGCGTCGTATTGGCGCTTGGATACATCAGGTGCCAGGAGAGATTGTTCTTTAGAATTGTCGTTGAACCGCTATCAAGAGCGGCGCGGACGCCCGCCAGCTCCATTGCTTTGGCTACATCAGCAAGCACACCTTGCGGCGTTGTCTTTATGACGGCGACTTTACTCATATATCTGTCCTTGTTAGTGATACAGGCAAGACATTCAAAATGTTCACTCGACGACACGATATACCTGGGAATGACTGTTGTCAACAACTGGGCATCCCGGTCTATGCAGGCAGTGGTTGACGGACCGGACGTTCGGGGCTGTCGGACCCGGAGTGACTTATTTCGGCGTCACACGCCAGATCGGCCCGGCCTGCTGGAAAGTGAACCGATCATCGAGCAGGAAATCGGGGCAATATTTTTTCGTCGGAGAAACCACGTAAACCGCCCGTTCGGCCAACAGCTTACCAATCGTCTGCTCATCGAGCTGTGGCGCGCCGACGGTGCTTCCTATACGGGAGATGATCTTGACGTCGGGACGCTCTGCCTTGACCTCCTGGACGTACAGAAGAGGAGGCGACGTCGTCGCATCGGCCACAATTACTGCATTCGGCTCGACGGTATTGAACGCTTCGACGGCAAATTGCTCCGCGCCTCTGTCGCCCGTTTTCCAGGGTCTGAGGAAATACGTATAGTCGTTTCGATACGGGATTGTCCTGGGGCGGGTCATGACTTTGAGCCTCTCTGCAACTGCCGGAGCCGCTATGTAGGCGGGAATTGGCAGCAGAGACAGCACTATCATCGCGCGGCCGATGATTTTGTTCCGTCGTCGGCTCAGGAAACTGGCGGCGCCGACGCCGATTAGAATTGAAGCCATGCAGTAAAAGGGGATGAAGAACACGTATCGATCGACAACGGTGTATCGAAATGCGAAGAGCAGGAACAGGACCGACAGCGCCAGTATAATGTTTGCGAACCAGCGTTTTCGACACGACGAATGTATGGCGAATATGCCGACGAATGCAAGAAGAGCATTGGGCGTCGGGAAATTCAGCGCCATCCAGACAAAATTCTCTTTTATGATTCTGCCGGATAGTGACACGTTAAGGACGTTGTCCTTGTAAGAGACGCCGAAGGCCGCGGAAGACATGGTCTGCCAGAAGTCCCCTCTGAGGGCAATATCCTTAATAATCAGGTACTCATAAGGCCCTGCGCCGAGAATCCAGAGAAACGCCGTCGCCAGGATTTGCCTGGCCGTGATTCGTCTTCTGAGCATCAGCATCACAACAAGAACGAGGTAACACGCCAACGGGATCGACGCGAACATGTGATTTGCCATCGCCAGGCCGTTGACGAAGGCCAGACCATATAACCAGCGGAGCTGTTCGGTTTTGGCGTACTGAAAGAGGATTACCAGCTCCAGCAGCAGCAGGGCCATACTCAGATTATAGACCTCCGGCATTGCTGCTTGCTGCCAGAATGTGTGCGAAAGTGCCAGTGTCATCGCGCCGATCACGGCCGGCAGGGCGCTTCTGAGCCATAACGCCAGCAACAGAAACAGATTCGCCACCGCGAAAGCCGAGATAAGGGCGTTGGTCAGGTTTACTCTATACCCGAATTCTCCAAGAGGGATATATTTCGCTGCGATGGCGATAATGTAAAAAAGGGGGTGCGCCAGCGCCAGGCCGAGGTTGCCCTCTATGTCATTGTGCCAGACGCGATATTGAATCAGGCCGCTGTCCTGCCACAGCGCCCCGGGTGCGCAGGTTACCACGTAAAGGACGCCGGCCGCTGCGAGAACCGCAATGTAGCCTGCCCTGATACCCTCTCGACTCATGCCTCTGCCGGCGGTTTTGGACATTCGGTGCTTCCGGTTAATGATATTGCGTTCGTGCCTGCTCGTATGTAAGCGATCATATCGTGACAATCAGGTACAACGTATCGCCCTTGAATCGTATTACTCCTTCGTAAGCCGCCGGGACGAGCAAGGTCTCGCCTGCCGTGAAGGCAGCCGAGTCTTCGTCGGCTCGCTCAATGTCGCCGCAGCCGGAAAGGAAAACCAGCGCCTTCATCTTGCCCGGCGACAGCAGCGCCTCGCAGTTTTCGAGCTGGTGGCCTTTGTCTATTGTGAAGTACTTGCAATGAGCCAAACGCCCGACCGTGGTCACGGCAAGCTCATCGGCGGACGCATCAAAGTGGATACTCTCAATGGCCTGGTCAATATGCAGTTGTCTTGGTTTGCCGGCTTCATCAACTCGATTAAAGTCGAAGATGCGATAGGTAGTATCCGATGGCGTCTGAATTTCTGCAATCAGAAGGCCGGCCCCGATACTGTGGGGCGTTCCCGCGGGTAGAAAATGGCACTGCCCGGCTTCAACCGGCACTTTCGCCAGCATATCGGCGACCGTGCCGCTGCGAACCGCTTCGACAAACTGCTCTTTGGCGACGCCTTCCCTTAGCCCCTTGTATATGAAGGCCCCGGGCTCGGCCGAGATGATGTACCAACATTCGGTTTTCGGCTCGCCCCTGCCCATTCGTCGGCAGGTTGCCGCGTCCGGATGAACCTGCACGCTGAGCACATCCTGGGCGTCAAGCAGCTTTATCAATAGCGGGAAAGGACCGGAGAAGTTCGCATTGCCGACGATTTCGCCGGGGTAACTCTGAATCGCAGCGGCAAGTGTCCTGCCGGCCAGTTCGCCGTTGGTGATTACCGACTTATCGTTCGGCAAATCCGCAACTTCCCAGCTCTCGCCGATCTTAACGCCGACCGGCAGATGCCTGTTGAAAACTTTCTCAAGCGTCCGTCCGCCCCAGATACGCTCTTTGTACAAAGGCTCGAATTCGAACGGGTGCAAATTCATACGCTAAAGTCTAACCGCCCAAGACACGATTGTCCATCCGCCAATCGGGTAATTTGGCAAGTGGCTTGTCGTTGAAACGGTCGTGGGCCGGCAACGGAGCCCAGCTATAGGGCAATCCGTGCGAGGAAGTCATTGATGCCGCTTGCGATTGCCTGTGCCAGACGGCTTTGGAAAGAGCTGTCCCTGAGCAGCCCGGCATCACTGCTGTTTGACAAGTACCCCAGTTCAATGAGGACCGCAGGCCCGCGGGTTTCCACCAGGACGCGAAAATCGGCTTTCTGTGTCCCCCGACTGCTTAAGCCGGTTTTGGCCAGCGATTTGGCAATTGCGCTTGCCGCTCGCCGCGACGACCAGGAGGCGGACCGTGAAACGTACATCGTAAAGCCGCGGGTCGAGCTGTCCGGGCAAGAGTCGGCGTGAATGCTCACAAACAGATCCGCATCGTATCTATTGGCAATTGCGGCCCGCTCCTCGAGTTCGATGAAGGCATCGTTGCTCCGGGTCATTATCGCTTTTACGCCGCTTTGCCCGAGCAGGGAGGCAACCTTTTGTGCAACAGCAAAATTGACGGTCTTTTCCTGGAATTGAAGGCAGCTTGTCGCGCCGGGGTCCTTGCCGCCGTGGCCGGCGTCAATTACGACGCACCCGGATGGTTTGTAAATAGACACGCTCGGCTGAGCGGAAGTTTGCATCGCCGCGCGTATCTGCGAAACAAGCGACTTGGGCACATAGATCTGGCCTGCGATCTTGCTTACAGTGCCGACCTCGCCGATCGGCTTTGCGTTGACATAGACCTTGCCGCCCGTATATGTAAAGAGCATTACGGTATTGCTTGCGTTTTTGAGTGTTATATGGATGGAGGTTGTCTCATCGACCCGCAATCCGAGCAGCCCGGCCAGCTCCTGGATACTGACCTGGTCTCCGCCGGAAATCAACCCGCCATGAGCGCCGCCGGGCTGTTGACACCCGGTGATGGCCGCCAACGAAACGAGCAATAAGACGATTAACACAAATCCGGTGCGCATTATCAGACCCTATCGGTTATCTTTACGCTCGAGCGTTAAATTTTTGCAATCTCTAACTGAAGAAATGTCACAGAATATGTCGGCCTCTTACTTAGAACATAGCCAATTGGATGCAAGAATTGCAAGATCAGTGAAATCCACAAGGCCGCTCCTGTCGGCGTCGGCTCGTTCATAGTAGTCGTTGCCGTCAGGCAAAGCACGCAGATTACAACCAGAATGTTTCGAGCTGTCCGAATCACGTTTTATGTCTCAACACTCTGCTGGCCTTGGTTGCCCGGCCCCATCGGGGGCTCTTTTAGGCACAGGCCGGGCACAACCCCTCGAACCGAGTTTGTTGCCGATGAATCAGAAAACCTTTGTGTCGCTTTTTTACCCCAGGGATGGTCATATCCGTCAGGCAGTGTGTTCTCCCGCAGTTTGTGCAGGTGAAGTGCGGGTGGCACTGGGTCTCGCCGCAATTGTGCGCCAGCTCGAAGTGCCGGGCCCTTTCTTCGATAAATGCCCTGTGCACCAGGCCGACCTTCACAAGGGTCTCCAGCGTTCGATAGATTGTCACCTTGTCAAATCGCTTTTTACCCAATCGTCCGGAGATCTGTTCCTGCGTCAGCGGCTTATCCGCCTTGAGCAGGGTCTGTAGAACACTAACTCTACCCGCAGTGAGGTAAAGCTTGGCCGACTTTAGCATCCGGCGGGCCTTCAAATCGAGCTGGGTTCTCATTGTTCGGCCTCCTTATGCCCGCCGTGTCGGCAGCATGACCCGTCCGGAGAATGGACGAAGAGCAGCGGGAAGACAATGTCGCTGAAGCAGCAGGGCAGCCAGACCGCCAGAAAAAGAAACACGAAGCTGCCGGCAAGCCTGCGCGGCGAGATGTTGTCGCCAAACGCCATCATCATGTGGAATGACGAGGCCCACGTGCTCAGCAGGATATGCCCTGCGTGGGGAAACTTGGTTCGAGGGCGGATATATGCTATCAG
>DATEBC010000037.1:0-5993 GCA_035288065.1 Sedimentisphaerales bacterium
CGAGACCGCCCAATTCGCTTCGCGTCCGATAGGCAGTCTGAGCGCCGGCGAGCGGCAGCGGGTATTCATCGCCAGGGCCCTTGCACAGCAAACAGACGTGCTTTTGCTGGACGAGCCGACCAGCTTCCTTGACCTGAAGCACCAGGTGGGCATATACGACCTGCTCAAAGCAGCGCAAGTCGATAAGCGCAGGACCGTTATAGCCGTTACGCACGAGATCAACCTGGCGACGCAATACTGCGAACAAGCCCTGCTTCTCGGAGCCGACGGCAGCAGCTTATTCGGCGACACTGCCGAGGTATTGTCCGCCGAGCATATCGAAAAGGTCTTTGCGGTAGCCGTATTTGCCGGGCGAATCGGAAAAGAAAAATTCTTCATCCCCATAGGCAGATTCGCTAAAGACAAGACTATCAGTCTGTGACACTTACCTTATCCTCCGCCGCCCGCTCCAACGCCTGATGACGCTGCTTCGCATAAGATACAAACCCGGCCTTGTCAAAATGATCGTCTCCGGAAGCCTCGGCGCCGCCTTCCACGTCTTGATCGACGGAATCTACCATTTCGACGTACTCGCATTCTGGCCGAACAAAACATCCCTCCGTCGATTAACCAGCCACATAGAAAAAGAAAACATCGAGACTATATGTCTGTGCTTCTTCCTCGCTGTTGTAGTACTATATATCCACGCTGTAATATCTTTTCAAAAAGACGAAAGAACGAAAAACAACGAAAACACCGAATAGCCCTTCGTGGAGCCGACAAATGAAACGAATTGTGCGATACTTCTTCCAAGGCCTGCTCGTCTTCGTGCCCGCCGGACTGACAATCCTCGTCGTCGCCTACGTCGTAACATCGCTCGACAGACTCTTCGGCAGCCTCTTAAAGGTCAAAGAGATCCCCGGTCTGGGCCTGGGCATAGGTCTTGCCGGCACGCTCGTTATCATCACGCTGATCGGCTTTCTCGCGTCGAATTTCATTGGAAGCTGGCTGGTCCGCCTCGTCGATAGGGTTTTCAAGAGGCTCCCACTCGTCAGAATACTGTACGGCGCCGTCAAAGACCTCATCGCAGCCTTCTTCGGCGAGGCCAAAAAATTCGACAAGCCCGTTCTCGTGAGCCTTGGCCCCGACAGCTATGCAAAAATCATCGGTTTTGTCACAAGGGAATCGCTTGAGACCTTTGGCCTCAAAGACCACGTCGCCGTATATTTCCCCCAGTCATATAACTTCGCCGGAAACGTCCTGATCTTCCCCAAACAGGCCGTAAAACCGCTCGAAATCTCAAGCTCCGACGCAATGACATTCATTGTCTCAGGCGGGGTAGCCGGAAACCAGCCCCCGGCCCCCCTCGCCCTCGAAGAGGATTAACATTCCTTGACATCCCGCCGCGTTTCTGCGATATTGGCGCGATTAGTCGATGTGCGCGCAACGGTTCAGCCGAAGATAAGAATATGATTACAGATTTACGGAGCAACAAATGAGAGCCTCAGAACTGCAAAAAGGCCAAACCGTCAGGATTGACGATAAGCTATATGCGGTAGTCGATTACCAGCACGTAAAACTGGGCAAAGGAGGCGCCGTCTTTCAGACCAAGCTCAAGGGCCTTAGAGACGGCCTGATCCAGAACATCCGCCTCCGAGCCGAGGAAAACATCGAAGAGGTATCACTCGACAAGCGAGCTTATGAGTACCTGTACTCATCCGGCAGCGAGCACGTCCTCATGGACACAACGAACTACGACCAGATTACGCTCGACGACGACGCCTTCGGCGACAGCCAAAAGTATCTAAAGCCAAACACCCAGCTACAAGTCAGCATGCTCGAAGGCAAGCCCGTGATTGTCACCCTCCCGAACACCGTCGATCTCAAGGTAACGGACACCCCGCCCGAAATAAGAGGCGCCACCGCCACAAACCAGAACAAACCCGCAACGCTTGAAACAGGACTGGTCGTCCAGGTCCCCGCGTTCGTAAAAGTGGGTGAAACGATCAGAATCGATACCCGAACAGGCCAATACGTAACAAGAGTAAAAGAGTAATACGACTCTTACTGATGCCTTGCCAAATATGATAATGTCATTCCGAGCCCAGCCGAGGTCGAATATCCCCCCTTGGCGGGAATCTGTTGCAATAAAGCCACGAAGTCCGGTAGGGACAAAGCGGCTCCATATATCTCTGTACTACAACCCGTCAACTTCTTGTTTTTTGTGCACGTTTTTTATAGGTGCCGTAACTAACCTACTGAGGTTGAGGCAGTTATAATGATTTTGCTTTGCCGATACTATTCTGTATGAGAGGCAGTTATTGTTAAGGTATAGTCATTTTTGGCTGCGGCTGAGCGAAGCGAAGCCGCGCCAAGCTCTCTGTGGCAATTCTCTCCCTTGAATTAACAATGCTCCAGAAAATAAACAAGATACTCGTAAAAGTCTTCGGCTCTCGCAATGAGCGAATGGTCAAGTCTTACTCCGTAATCGCCGCCGAGTCCGCCCGGTTTGAAGAACGCATAAAGGTCCTCGGCGACGATGCCCTCAAGGCCAAAACCGCGGAGTTCAAGGCCGGGATAAAAGACGGAGCCGCGCCCGAAGACATCCTCCCGGAGGTCTTCGCCGTCGTGCGCGAAGCGGCCCGCAGAAACGTCGAGATGCGACACTTCGACGTCCAGCTTATCGGCGGCGCAGTCCTCTACGAAGGTAAAATAGCCGAAATGGCCACCGGCGAAGGAAAGACCCTCGTCGCCACCCTCGCCGCCTATCTGGTCCACCTCACCGCAAGAAAAGTCCACATCATCACCGTAAACGACTACTTGGCCAAGCGTGACGCCGAATGGATGGGGCCAATTTACAAGGCCCTCGGCCTGACCGTCGGCACCATCCAGGCCGATATGGACACCGTCGGCGACGAGAGAAAAGAACAATATGCCTGCGACATAACCTACGGAACCAACAACGAGTTCGGCTTCGACTACCTCCGCGACAATATGAAAATTTCCCTCGACCACATGGTCCAGGGCGACCTGCAATACGCAATCATCGACGAGGTCGATTCAATCCTGATCGACGAGGCCCGAACCCCGCTTATAATTTCAGGCCCCGCCTTCGACGAGGTCTTGAGATACCAAAAGGCCGACGCCGTCGCAAGAAAGCTCATGTCACTCCAGAGCGCCTACGACCGAACAAAAAAGCAGATCGACGACGCCGAGCGGACAATAGCAAACGCACTGGGCGAGCTGGCCGAGGCAAAGAAGGCCAAGGACTCGGCCAGAACCGAAAAGGCCCAGCAGGTCCTCGATAAAAGCCGTTCCGAACTGCCCGGCGCCCAGGCAAGGCTTGAGCAGATTACCCAGTATTACGAAGTGGAGTTCGAGAGAAAGCAGGTCCACCTCACCCACGAAGGCGTCGGCGCCGCACAAGACATCGCCGGCGTAGGCTCCTTCTATACCGGCTCCAATATCGACTGGCCGCACCTGCTCGAACAATCCCTCCGGGCACACGTTACTTTCGAGCGGGAGAAGGACTACGTCGTAATGGACGGCAAAGTCATCATCGTCGATGAATTCACCGGACGCCTGATGCACGGCCGACAGTGGTCCGACGGACTCCACCAGGCCGTCGAGGCTAAGGAAAACGTCACGGTCAAAGAGGAAACCCAGACCCTCGCAACAATCACCCTCCAGAACTTCTTCAAGCTATACGGCCAGATCGCCGGAATGACCGGCACCGCCGCAACCGAGGCCGACGAGTTCATGAGAATATACAAGCTCGATGTCGTCGTCATCCCCACGAACGAGCCGTGCATCCGCGACGACCGCGAGGATGTAATCTACAAATCGCTTAAAGAGAAGTTCGATGCGATAGTGGAGGAGATAAACGAAATCAGCGCCGCCGGCAGGCCGCTTCTCATCGGCACCATCAGCATCGAGAAAAGCGAAGCCCTCTCGGCGGCACTGCAAAAACGCTACGGCCTCGAACACGAGGTCCTCAACGCAAAGCAGCACGCGCGCGAAGCGCTCATCGTCGCAAAGGCCGGCCAGCAGCACGAGACCCGCGACGGCAAAGCAAGAGGCAACGTCACCATCGCAACCAATATGGCCGGACGCGGAACAGATATCAAGCTCGGCCAGGGAGTGCTCTTTGAAGTCTTAAAGGAGGAAGACGACCCCGCTGAGAAAGGCGTTACGGTCTATACGCTCAAGCAGCGCGGCGCCGGCAGCCTGATAACCTTCAAGTCAAACGAGCGCCTCGCCGACGTATTCCGGATAAAGAAGGGCCAAAAATGGGTCGGCGGTCTCCACATCCTCGGAACCGAACGCCACGAGGCAAGGAGAATCGACAATCAGCTTCGAGGCCGCTCCGGCAGGCAGGGCGACCCCGGCTCAAGCCAGTTCTTCCTCTGCTTCGACGACGACCTGATGAGAATTTTCGCTCCCGAATGGACCGTCAAGGCCCTCTCCTGGATAGGCTGGGAGGAAGGCCAGCCCATCTATCATAAAAGAATCAGCAAAGGAATCGAAAAGGCCCAGAAGAAGGTCGAAGAGAAGAACTTCGAGGTTAGAAAGAGCCTGCTCGAATACGACGAGGTGATGGACTACCAGAGAAAAATCTTCTACTCCAGAAGGCGTCACATCCTCGCCGGCAAGGGCCTAAAAGACGTCATCACAGAAATGATCCGCTCCGCAATAGCCAAAAACTGCGACGCCATTCTCGACGAGGCATACCCATACAACTGCATCGTCGAATGGGCCCGCACCAATTTCGGAGCGGACCTTAAGCCCGCCGATATCGCCGGGGCACAAGCCGAGGATATCGAACAGCTTACAAAGGCCCAGGCGAAGGAAACAGCCGCCAACAACATCTCCCTCTCGATGGGCGAATACCTCGAAGACTATTCCGACCCGCAGTCATGGGACATCCAGGGCCTCTGCAAATGGGCGATGAGCGCATTTAGCGTTAACCTCAGCCCGAACAAGGTCAAGCAGCAGTCGCCCGAAGAGATCGAAGAGCAGCTAATCGAAGCCGCAGCCGAGCAGGTCGATAAAAAGGACGCATCCCAATTGGCCGAATTCCTCAAGGAGGGTTTCGCCCTGCGAATGTTCGCCGAATGGGCCTGGTCCAAATTCGATATAAAGCTGGATACCAACGAGCTGAGGGACCTCTCAAAAAAGCAAATCCAGGACCGCCTCATCGAGCAGGCCGCCGAGAAATACAAACGGAGAGAGGTCGAGTACCCCGTCGAATTCGCAATGAACATGGTCTTCGGCCCCCAGGGCCCCAACGTCTATGCATTCGAGGCCCTGGCGAACTGGGCCAACAAGAAATACGACGCCGGCCTCCAGGCCGACCGAATACAAGATGTAAAGCCAAAAGACCTCCATCGCCGGCTGCTCAAGCTCAGCGAAGAATTCAATAACGGCCGGCTCGACCGGGAG
Source organism: Sedimentisphaerales bacterium (assembly GCA_035288065.1). GTDB lineage: Bacteria > Planctomycetota > Phycisphaerae > Sedimentisphaerales > Anaerobacaceae > JAFGCD01. The sequence continues at coordinate 5,422 of DATEBC010000037.1, forward strand.
TTGAATGATAAGATCGCCGCGCTGCGAGTCCCCGAATTGGTCGAATGGGCCAACAAAAGGCTCGACCTTTCCCTGACCGAGGATGCCCTCGCAGAAGGTCCGGAACTGAAGGACCAGCTCTCTCGCCTCGGCCGAGAATTCCTCCGGCGCGAGCTGAGCGACCTCGAAAGATACGTCCTCATCCAGGTCTATGACTCCGCCTGGAAGGACCATCTCTACACGATGGACCATTTGAAGAACAGTATCTGGACCCGCTCCTTCGCCGAGAAAGACCCCAAGACCGAATACAAGCGAGAAGGCTTCAGAATGTTCGAGGAGATGCTCGAATCAGTAGAGGACCGCGTCAGCGACATCATCTTCCGCGTCCGCCTCGAAGCCGGCGCCCGCGCCAGAAACGTCTGGAACGTAAGCCGCACCAGCCACGATGAGGTCGGCCAGTTCGCAATGGCCGAGCGACAACGCGCCGCAGCGCAGGCCCCCCAGGGCGAGGTCAAGGTAAAGCAGATTAAGCTCGAACAGCCCAAAGTCGGAAGAAACGACCCCTGCCCCTGCGGAAGCGGTAAAAAATACAA
>DATEBC010000038.1:0-4340 GCA_035288065.1 Sedimentisphaerales bacterium
AGATCGCCTACCCCCTGCGTCGCGCCGCCGCTGAAGTTATTGCCGTTGTTGTTCCAGAAGCAGTTGTACGAATTACCGCTGACTCCGGAAATACCCGCCATACCGACCGGGCCTTCATTGAATGCTATAATGTTGTTCTCCACGTAACCAGAGCACTGGCTCAGCGTCCCCGAGATTTCGACCCTGTTGCCCGTGATAGTATTGTTATGTATCTCTGCGCCGCAGTCGGCCATAGCCGAGCCATACGCGGCCTGATTGCCGGCGATTATGTTATTGCCCACAATGCCGCTGCACGCGCACAGGCCGCCCCCGCGGCCGGCGGCCTTGTTCCCGAATACCGTGTTGCCTGCTATCTCGCTGCCGTTGCCGTAGATCGCGCCGCCGTTGCCTCCGGCCTCGTTACAGATGATGACGTTGTCAAGAATCTCGCCCGTGCAATAAAACAGCCCCCCGCCGTGGCTCGTGTTGATGTTGTATGAGATAACATTGCCGATCACGTCGCCATCGCATATACGTATTGCGCCTCCGTTGCCGTTATGCGTTATTTCGTTTTCAATGATATCGCCGAGGCAATTATCGATGGCTATGGGACCGTTGAACGTTATCGTATTTTTCTCAATAAGCGGATGGGCATAGTTCCAGCCGGTGATCGCGTTATTATTGCAGTTGGTGATTATGTTCTTGCTGATCACCGGCGAGCTTCCGTCGCAGTAGATGCCTCGGCCCGTGATAGTGAAGCCTGTTAGGATGGAGCTGCTCGTCTCGCCGTTGTCGAAACGGACAGTGTAGTCCGATGCTGCGGTTATGATTGTAGTCTCGACGATGCTTGCTATATCCGGATACAGGCTCGTAACCTCAATGCGCTTGCCCTTGAAGCGGATATTCTCCTGGTAAGTGCAAGGCTTGACAACAATCGTGTCGCCGTTCGATGCGAAGTCTATGGCATCCTGGATCCGCTCGAAGTCGGCGGCCGGGTCGTAGCAGTCAACCGTATAGACATCCGCCCGGGCGCAGAAGATCGGCGTCAGACAGGCGAGGGTAAAAAGCATCTTCTTCATATAATCGTATCCGTCCTCCTTGATTCTCAAAACGTCGGCAACACTATTCATTATACTAAAATGGCGCCGGCCGGTTCAAGTAAAAAGCCCTATAACCCGAGCCGGATTATGATCCGCCGGGTCGCGCCGGCGTTACGAAGAAAACCGGCCTTTCTATTCATTTCTGCTCAAAAGCGGGGGCTTTTCACTAATTCTTTGGTAATTCCGGGTGTTTTTTGCACGGTGGGAAGGTTTGTTCGCGATTCCAATAGAAAAGCCGTTATACAGACGGGAAAACAGCCGTTGCCGCCCCTGCAATAGAGAGGCCTCTCAGAAGGCCGAGCAGCCCTCCGCGGCAAATTCGCTTGGGAATAAATGTTTTCGGACTAATCCGTCTTGGCGTACAGCCAGGCCTCATCGCCCAGTTTGTACTCAACGATTTCAGCGGGTTTGAAGAACAGGGCTATTTCGCGCTGAGCCGATTCCGGGCTGTCCGAGCCGTGTACAAGGTTATATCGATTAGAGCAGCCCAGATCTCCGCGAATCGTGCCGGGTTCGGCATCAAAGCCGAAAGTCGCCCCCATCAGTTTCCGAGCTATTGCGATAACGCCGTCGGCTTCCCAGACCGTTACAAGCACCGGGCAGGACGTGAAAAAGGCGACGTAAGCCTCGTAGAACGATTGGCCTTTGTGAACCGAGTACATCCGCCGAGCCAACTCCTCTGAGACGCGCATGAACCTGGCGGCGACAAGCTTGAGACCCTTTCTCTCGAATCGTCCGATGATTTCGCCGATTAAGTGTCTCTGCACGCCGTCCGGCTTAATGATGATCAAAGTCCGCTCTACCATTGTGCTCGTATCGCGTCTCTTGTTTAGCCGCCGCCGGCACGGCGGCGTATTTCTACATTCTAAATTCTATTACGTTCCTTCCGGCACAATATAGATCTCAACGCGGCGGTTCTTCGGGTTGCCTTTTTTCTCCGCCAGATTCGGCTCGATGGGCCTGTATTCACCGAAGGCGCGCACGCTCAGCCGCTTCGTGTCCACTTGGTTGGCCGTCATAACATTGAGCACGGATATGCCCCTGTGTGCGGACAAATGCCAGTTGGTGGGATGCTCGGTTTTTGTTTCGGGCTTGAGGATGGGAATATCGTCCGTATGGCCGGCAATTATGATGTCGAATTCTTTGCCCTCGTTGGAGTTGAGAATCCCACAGAGCGACTTGACCGCCTCGATTGCAGTGGAAGCCACGTTGGCGCTTCCCTTCTCGAACAGCAAATCGCTTGTGAACTTGACTATGCCCGTACCCGGATCGAAAGAGACAATATCGCCGTGCGTCTTGGCGAAGTCCTCCAGCATTGTGCTGAGCTCTATCGGAAGCGCCGTGCCGTTGAGCAGCTTTTGCTGCATCGAGGCGAGCAATTCATTCTTCTTGGAGAGGTCCTCTTCGAGCGCAGCTATCTTCTGTTTGAGGGTATCGACTTCAATTCCGCCTTTTTCCTGTGCCTCGGTGAGCTGCCTCTTCAACTGGTCGAGCTGGAGCGTCCCGGCCTGAAGCTCGGCCTGAAGCTGCTCGATTTGTTGTCGCTGAGTCTCGTTCTTGATACGAAGATCCTTGAGTTTCGAGTTACAGCCGCTCACAAGCAGCAGCGATACACACAGAAGACAAATGGCCGCAAGTCTGAGAGTTCTCATCGTTAAATCCTTTCCAACAAGTTTATGATTGGCCCTTGACCGTTCGCAAGACGCACAATCCGTTTATCTGCAAAGATTTGCAGATAAGTGCGTCTCACCGCCATCACCAGCCGTAAGCACTACTTAACCCGATGCCTCCAGTCCAGTCAAGCACAAACTTACAAAATATCGCGCCTTGACAGCCGATTGCGGGCGCTTCATAATGCGGGACTTTGAGAGTCCCTTAAGGCTTCTGCAGAATTGCAGGTTAGGCCTAACCTGCAATTTTCCAGAACTCACTGACTAATGGAGCAGAAACGTGCCGCATGCAATCGTATCCAAAGAGCAGCTCTCCAACGACGTTTTCACCGCCGAGGTCCGGGCCCCGCTTATTGCACAGGCCCGAAAGCCCGGCCAATTCGTCATTATCAGCCTGAACAACGAATATGCCGAGCGAATCCCACTGACAATTGCCGATGCCGACCCTGATAGAGGAACAATCCGCCTGATTTGGCAGCGAGTCGGCAAGACCACCGCCGAGATGGCCGACCTCAAAGAAGGCGACGAGATCGTCAACGTCGCAGGGCCGCTCGGCAGGCCCACTCACATCGAGAAATTCGGCCTGGTGGCATGTGTCGGCGGAGGCATCGGCAATGCGCCCCTGCTGCCCATAGCAAAGGCCCTCAAAGAGGCGGGCAACAAGGTCGCAAGCATCATCGGAGCAAGAAACAAGGACCTGCTGATACTCGAAGAGGAATTCGCCCGGATTAGCGACGATCTGATAGTCACGACCGACGACGGCTCGCACGGGCGAAAGGCCCTCGTAACCGAGCCGCTCAAAGAGCTGTGCGGGCGCGAGCCGAAGCCGGCCCAGGCCTTCATAATCGGCCCGCCGATAATGATGAAATTCTGCTGCGATGTCACCAAGCAGTTCAATGTGCCCACGCAGGTCTCGCTCAATACCATTATGGTCGATGGAACGGGGATGTGCGGCGGTTGCCGGATCGAATTCGACGGCAAGCCCAAATTCGTCTGCGTCGATGGCCCGGAATTCGACGGCCATAAAGTCAACTTCGATTTGATGATGAAGAGGCTGAACGCATACAAAGACCTCGAGCAAGCAGCCCACGAAAAATACAAAAAGCACAGATGCAAAATTGGACTCGACAAACGGCCTACTTAGCCCAGGGTTTTACCCTGGGTACTTCCCATCCGCATCGGAGATACACGTTCATAGCCTTTAGGAACCTCACAAAGTGAGCAAAGACAAGAATAGTGAATTGCTTCAAGAACTGCTCGAAAAGTCCGCCGGAGGCGGACTAAAGCCGGCCGAAAGGTTCGAGATACCCTGCCAGGACATGCCTGAACAGGACGCCGTCGAGCGGCGCACAAACGTCAGCGAGGTCGCCCTCGGCTACACCGAGACCCAGGCCCGCTTGGAGGCTATGCGCTGCCTTCAATGCAAGAAAGCTCCCTGCGTGAAGGGTTGCCCGGTGGCGATAAGGATAAGGGATTTCGTAGCCGCCATCGCCGAAGGCAGTTGCGACGAGGCCCTTGCAATCATAAAAGAGAATTCGCTTCTGCCGGCCGTGTGCGGGCGGGTCTGCCCGCAGGAAGTGCAGTGCCAGCA
>DATEBC010000039.1:0-3967 GCA_035288065.1 Sedimentisphaerales bacterium
TGGTTAAGCCGGTTAAGCCGTGGCCTAGCCACATGGCCTAGCCATAACTTAGTTTGTAACCGTAATATACCCGGTCACCGCCTCTACGCTGATTATCACCGTCCTGCCGCCTCCCTGAACACTGACAGTCCCTCCGTTATCAGGACTCCCAAGATAGTTAAACGTGACTTCAGGCGACCCGCCAAAATCGGCCCCGGTAATGTCAACCCTGTCAAGCCCTTCCGCTTGAAGATCTATGACGTAATAAAAAGGTTCTTTCTTAACCGGGTGCCATATCGTCGTGCCGATCTGGTCTTTTATGCTGTAGCTGTCGCCGCTCGTATCGAAGACCACTGTAAAATCCTGACCCTTCGTGATTGCCAGAGACTTGGCGTATTCCAGGTCCGCCGCAATCATGTTCGAAACAGACCTCACCTGCACCGAACCGGCGGAACTCATCATCGGTATCGCCGTCATTGCAGCTATCGCCAGTATCACAACAACAATCAGAATCTCGATTATGGTGAATCCACGGCCGGACCATCGCAACAACGCCGAGTTCTGCGAACCCCGACGCCCGCAACGCAACCTTCGCCCAGGATATGTCAAATCGTACATCATCAACCTTCTCACCTTGTTGACGAACACTGGTTAAGCCGGTTAAGCCGTCCCGTTGGGACATGGCATAGCCATATTAGCACGCAAATCCTGTTATTCTTTTCGTCCTATTGGATGCCTGTCTTAACCAGTCTGTAATTAAGCCGTGGTCTGGCCGTTTGGCTGTATCGAACCGCGATTGCGGCCTCTGCATTATCTGACCCCTGCCACCCAACCAAAACCACCGTTTCAGTGCGGACTTCCACCGCCTCTTCACGCACATTCATGGGATTATCAGCATCATTTCACAGGCTTGTCGTAACCGAGCCTGATAGAATCGGCACAATCGTCAGAGAAGTCTCTCCGACAATCACTGCCAATTCCGATGCCGTCAGGTATTGACCGACATAGAATGCAGCGCCGCCGCTTTGCGGATTTTTCTTGCAAGGATATAAAAAGGCCGATAAGCAAGTCTTGGCTGAATCATCGTACTCAACGCCGCCTATGCCGCTATTCTCTTCTTCTGATACTTCTAAAAAATGCCCCGCCCACCTGCTCCCACTTCTCCGCAACTCCCCCATAAGACCATGTCATTAGAGCGCTCTTGCACGGGGCCGCAGTTATATCCACGTCGCACCCGCTCTCATCCAGCCGCCAGTGCATAAGCAGGCCATCCAGCCCATCGACAGGAGGATAGATATCGTTTGGGTCCAGCGCCCGGTTGTAAATCCTAAGATCATCCAACAAACCGTCCCAGAATTGCCCGTATTGTCCGCTCGCTCCGCAGCCGAGACGCAGTTTTGTGACACCCGTTGTCACTCCCGAGACCGGGCCGCGATCGTACCGCAGAGGATTTAAAACGCCGTTGATGTAAAGCTTTAGGCTCGATCCGCTCTGCCATACCAGCGCCAAATGTTGCCAGCTTGTAGTCTGCACATTGGAGCTGCTCTCGATCTGATTGTACCCCGATGTCGCCCTCAAAGATGCCTTTATTCCTCTAACGCCGCCGCCGTACAAACCATCCTTGTCATAGCGAATCCCAAGATCCGAATCGGCGCCTGTTGTCTCGCAGGAATACAATATCCCGCGGTCCTGATACGTAACATCCGATTTGACCCATGCCGAAACCGTAATTGCCGATAAGCCGTTCAGGTAGCCTCCCGCCTGAGTGTCTATGACCTCATCATTCAGTCCGTCGCAATCCAGCGCGCCGCCCGTGTGCCCCCCGCCAGGCGCCCATCCCATGTCGCTGCCCAGCACCCCGCCGTGCCCGTTCCCCGTTGAATCAACTACAGTCTCTGACGTGCCGCTCTTTGTAAATAGCGCACCGGCAATATCAAAGAGGCCTCCGTCGGAGCTAATTTGAACCTCGTCTTCTATTAGTGCAAGCCCGTTGACCTCCAGCGCGCCGCCGGGCTCTATTATTAGATCTCCGGACACCAAAAGAGCAGGAAAATTCTTTACCGCACTGATTGCATTTACCCCGCTCACCCTCAAGTCACCGTCAATAGCGAGCATCCCGTTGATATTTACGCCGCCGGGCAATTCAGCATTGCCCGTATAATAACGAATCCCGCCCGGATTCCCCGATGAAGGATTGAAAGTCCCGCTCGGATGAACGGAAGAACCTATGTTCTCAGATGAATAACTGCCGACGCCTAAATAGTAGCTCGGACTGAAATCGGCTATCTCGATGTCGGGCCAAACCACGGGCGCCACGGAAACATACTGATTAGACCTCCCCAAAATGCCAGAACCGGTTATAGCGCTCTTGGCGAAGGCATCGCCATTGATCGTCGCACGCGTTGGCAGAACGCCTGCACAATACACATCACCGTTGACCGTGATGTATCGTGACATCCTTTCGTACCTGCCAACCCAGTATGCGATGCACGGATCCAGCCGCAATTCGGCTGTCACGTTGTTTTGACCGACCTTTTCCCCGCCCAGCAGGCGATAGGAATCGCACTCTATAGTGTAATTGCACTGATCCGTCGCGTCGGAATCGTCGCGCACAATCCTGACGTCGTAATAATCGTCGCCTCCGCCTATTTGTCTGCCGGCACCGCCCGTCCAATACTCTGAGTCAATCTCCTGAGGGCTTATTATCAGTCCTCGGGCTTCCTCCAGACCCGATTCACCTGTGTACCCCATCTCCGTCCATAGTTCCATGTTCCGGCCGCACGCCAGCTCAACGTCGCTCTTGGACAAGAAACCAATCGAGGTAACCGCTATCACCATTACGACAAACAGGACAACGAGCAAAGCCACCCCTGGGCGCGTCATTCCGGCCTTGAGCCGGAATCCAGCCCCACTTGGCGGGTCTTCGACTTCGATATTACTGTCATTCCGGCGCAAGCAGGAATTTAAATTGAAGATTCTCGCCATATTTCAATATCGCCCCAAAGGCCTAACTATGTCATTGCGAGGAGTGGAACGACGAAGCAATCTCCGGCGTTCGATAACGTATGAGATTGCCGCGTCGGCCTTCGGCCTCCTCGCAATAACACAAAAACATCACTTTGCCGGTCCTTATCACTCACTTCTTTGATTTCTAATCATCGTCCCTTTCCACAAGGCCGGTCCCCGTTGCGTTGAGCAGGTTCCCGGCCCAGCCTCGAACATAGCCGCTCATCTCGTACTGCCTCGAAAAACCATTTTCGAGAAGTTCGAAGGAAACATTCACAAACCTCGCCGCCGGCGGCAATGAATCAAAGCTGAATTCCATATTGCCGCACTGACCAATCAGCGTCGTACGACGAATACTCAAACCCAACGACAGCCACCAGCTCGTCGAATATGCCCGGATGGAGCTAAGAGCGACAACCGGATCGCTCCCCGCAACGGGAAAATCGCAAAGCTGTAAATGCTCCCCCCCTGAGCCCTTCTCCACAAGGACCAGCTCACCGGCATTGATTTGCCCATCCTCATTATCGTCGCCCCGCCACACCGCGAAATCATCCGGACCAGCAAAGCATATTAGCTTGCTGTGCCGAAGCAATTCCGAAAGACGCACGGTCGTATAGCGCACTTGAGCCTGTTTAACGCTTGTATCATCCGTCGAGTCATTGGCCGAACTCATCGCGTAGGCCAGCGTCGCCACCGCCGCCAAAACGATGCTCGAAACAGTCAGAGCAACCAGCAGCTCAACAAGAGTAAAGCCGCCCCAGCCACAGTAGGATGATAATCCTTTTGCTCCTCGCATTTGCATTATCGGCTCACCAGTCTCTTTGCCCTGACCATTTCATTGCCGTTGTAATGCACGCTGACAGTAATCAGGATAAATCGAGGACTTGCCGCACCGCTTTCCTGCGGCATATAAACATACTCACAGCTCGCAGATTTGCTGAACTTGGCATACCTCGAATCGGTAAACTCCGCCCCGTCGGCG
>DATEBC010000040.1:0-7271 GCA_035288065.1 Sedimentisphaerales bacterium
AGCCCCTGCTCAATGACGCCACGGGCGGCTTTATCGACAGGGTAGTCGCCAACGGCGTGGACGTCGGGATAGTCACTAACGGGACAATGATAAATCGGTTTATAGACTCTTTGTCCGAGGCGGTATGGGTTGGCGTATCCGTCGATGCGGCGACAAAGCAAACGTACAACAGGTTGAAGGGTCTGCCGGACGGGTGCGATTTGTTTGATCGCGTTGTTGATAGTATTGCGATTCTGGTCGATTACGCCAAGACGCACAATAACAGACTGGGCTGGAAGCATCCGGCTTACGGCGTCAGTTTTAAATATCTCTTGTATAAAGGCAACATGGGCGAAGTATATGAGGCTGCGAAGCTTGCCAAGCGGTTGGGATGCAAAAATATTCATTTTCGGCCTGCCGGGACCACGTGGGACAAGCTGGATACGGAGAAGGAAATTATTTTTTCCAGTGAGGATGTGCTGCTGTTTGAGCAGCAGGTTTCCGAATCGCTGCAACTTGACGACGAAACCTTCGGCGTCTATGGAGTTACACATAAATTTAATTCCCAGTTCGGCAGCGCGAACTATTTCAACAGATGCCATTCGATCTTTATGACGGCTGTTATCGAGCCGCCGGTCGGCAAAGATGCTCCCAAGGATTCCTTTACCGTAGGTCTTTGCTGCGACAGGCGCGGCGATCAGAAGCTCGAATTAGCCAGGAATATCGAAAAGGCCGAGCTGATTCAAGAATTGTGGGGCGGCAGGGAGCATTGGAAAATTCACGACGGCATCGTCGTTCAGAGCGAGTGTCCTCGATGCACCTATCAGCCGCACAATGAAATATACGAGCAGGTGATTCTAAATGACAGTATGACGTACAAGTTTATTTGATGCTATGTGCTGGAAGGTAAGAAATGGAGCTGGCGGTAGTCGGATTAGGTAAGCTGGGCCTGTGTACGGCGGCGTATTTTGCCTCCAAAGGACATAAGGTTATTGGCGTCGATAAAAATGCGCGTCGTGTCCGTGAACTCGAGCAGAAGCGATGTCCTGTCAGGGAAAGAGGCTTAGAGAGGCTCTTGGAGACGGCGTGGGACAGATTTTCGGTGACGCGAGCATTGGCCGAGGCCGCGCGTCGTTCGGATATTACGCTGATAATCGTGCCTACGCCAAGCGGCGCCGACGGGCGATTCTCAAACGAATATGTTGAAGCTGTCTTGCGTGAAATCGGGCCTGTGCTTGCATCTAAGGAGGAATTTCACGTAGTGGATGTTGTTTCGACTGTCATGCCCGGTTCATCAGGAAACGTCTTCATACCCTTATTGGAAGAGTCGAGCGGGAAGGTGTGCGGGGAGGATTTCGGGCTTGTTTACAACCCGGAATTCATAGCTCTGGGGTCGGTAATTAAGGATTTTGCGAAGCCCGATATGGTGCTTATCGGCGCATCCGATGAGCGTTCGGCCGACATGGTCGAACGGCTTTATTTAAGCTCGTGCGAAAATGAGCCTCATATTGCAAAGATGTCGCTGCTCAACGGCGAAATCACCAAGCTGACTCTGAATTGTTTTGTCACGACGAAGATAAGTTTTGCCAACGAGCTTGCCAATATATGCCAGAGGATACCGGGGGCGGATGTGGATGCGATTACCGAGGCAATAGGGGCCGACAGCCGGGTGGGCGGCAAGTATTTGCGGGGCGGCCTCGGGTTCGGCGGAACGTGTTTTCCGCGGGACAATGTTGCGTTTCAGGCTTTCGCAGGGGATATGGGCTGCGAGGCGAAGATAAGCCGGGCGACCGTCGCCGTCAATGATATGGTTGTGGAGAGATTGTTTGGCCTTATCAAGGCGAATGTGCCGGAGAGGGCCAACGTGGCGCTGCTTGGCCTGTCTTACAAGCAGGGAACACACATAATAGAAGATTCACAGTCGATAATGCTGGCCGAAATGCTTATCGACGAGGGTTATCAGGTGAATGTTCACGACCCGGCTGCTTTAGATGAGACAAGAGAGGCATTGGGGCGGGCGGTTGAGTATTTTAGCGACCCGTATGAGTGCCTCGACGGCGCAGATGCCGTTGTGCTCCTGACGCGATGGCCTGCGTTCAGAGAGCTTGACTGGGAGCGGATTGAGAACAGCGGGAAGGATGGATGCGTCCTGTTGGATAGCTGGCGCGACCTGGCGACGCGGAAATTCACGAAGTTCAACTACATAGGCCTGGGCCTGGGGACAAACGCCACATGTCAATCTGCACTGTAAAAGACTTCAGCGATGTGACCATGGACCAGGTCGAGGCGTTTTGGGACGCTCGGCCCTGCAATATCCGCCATTCATTGCGGGAAGTGGGCAGCCTCGAATACTTTAAGGAAGTTGAGGCGAGGAAGTATCTTGTCGAGCCGCACATACCGGCCTTTGCACAATTCGAGAGATGGAAGGATAAGAAGGTTCTGGAAGTGGGCTGCGGGATAGGAACCGATACGATCAATTTCGCAAGGGCCGGGGCGAAGGTTACGGCTATCGACTACTCGGAAAAATCGCTGGAAATCGCCAGAAGGCGGGCAGAAGTCTATGGCCTAAGTATTGATTTCTACAAAGTCAATGCCGAAGAAATTTCGAGAGTCGTTCCGGTTGAGCAATACGATCTGGTCTATTCATTCGGCGTAATCCACCATACTCCGCACCCTGACAGGGCTGTTTGCGAAATTCGCAAATTCATGGGGCCGGGGAGCGAGCTAAAGATCATGGTTTATCATCGATATTCCTGGAAGACCTTCTGGATTTTGATGACTTACGGTGGGGGGGTCTTTTGGAAGATAGATGAGCTGATTGCACGATATTCCGAGGCTCAAACCGGTTGCCCGGTCACTTATACATATACAAAGAAGAGCATAAAGGAAATGCTCGAAGGATTCGAGGTCTTGGAGTCAAAGGCTGAGCACATCTTTCCCTATCGCATCGCCGATTACAAGGCGTATCGGTACAAGAAGGTATGGTATTTTCGCTATCTTCCCCGGCAGGTCTTTCGCTGGATGGAACAGAAGTTGGGATGGCATTTATGCGTAACGGCGAGAGCGTCGAGTTTAACGAGAAGTATTTAGAGCCCGTGTTCAAAGCCCAAAGAGTGCCGTTGTATTACGCCGACCATCCGATGTTTGCCGCGGCGGCGAGAAGTGACATTTGCGAAAAGGCCGCAGTCGGCGTCGGGAGTTGAATTGGTGCAGGTGGGCTTCGGGGCGACACAGGTTGGAATAAGAATAAGAGACTAAAGGACATGCAGGCATATCTGTTTGACGATTTCAAGGTGGAGATTGACGAAAGGGCCGCTGCGCCGGGATATTGCTGGCATGGTCGGCGACGTGACGGAATACCCGACAATATCTGTGGTGACTTGGGCAGACTCTTTCACAAGCTTACGCTGGAGTATGAGTACCCGGTGGTTCTCGATATCGGGGCCAACAGCGGGGTCTTTTCTCTGATTGCCGCAATAAATCCGAACGTACACTGTTTCGCCTTCGAGCCTAATCCATCGGCGTATCAAATCCTGAGGAGAAACATTGCGCTGAACAATCTCGATGGCAATGTCGAGACCTTCCAGCTTGCCTTGGCCGAGAGAAGCAGGACTGCGACTCTGAAGGTTCCTGCGTCGGGAGACAAGGATGGATTTGCCTGTATCGGCGATCCGGTGAGATTCACTGATTGGACTGAGTTTGAGGTCCCGGTGAGCACGGCTGATGATTTCGTCAAAGAACAGCGCATCGAGAGAGTGGACCTGATCAAAATTGACACTGAGGGGTGTGAGCTGCTTGTTCTAAAGGGGGCTCGAAGGCTGATAGAAAGCTGGCATCCGTATATTTTGTGCGAATGCTACGAGCTGAACACCAGACAGTTTGGCTATCATCCAATCGAAATAAGCGACCTGCTCAGTTCGTTTGGGTATAGTCAGATGTGGGTCAGTAATGAGGATATGCTCTTCTACGTTCCTGCGGCAGCAGACGCTGCAGAGCAGCAATCAGCTCTGCAGCCTTGCAGCGTCGGCGTTGAAGCACGCAGCACGCACAAAGCGCGGGCATTTGGAACCGGCCTGATCGATGACAGTGGGTCAAGCTTCTCAGGGTCTCGCCGTCAGGCCGCTGTTCTGACGAGGCGCAGAAGCGGGAAAACTATATACGAGATCGTACTGCCGGATTCATTGCGAGAACAGGTGGATCGGGAACCCTCCGGGTTGGCCGGAGTTGTTCGGCGGCTTTGCGATGACCGGAGGATACATGAAGCACTGTCCGTGGTTTCATACGCCTTGGCTAAATATCCAGATTCTCCGGACCTTTACAATTTGCAGGCGGAATTGAAGTTGGAGATATATCACAAGAGCGACGCAAAAGAAATACTCGTGAACCTGACAAAACGCTGGCCGAGACACGCCAAAGCCTTGAATAATCTGGGCGTGATTCTGGGCCAGGAAGGCAACAGCCGCGAAGCTCTGGGCTGCTTCACCATGTCTCTCGAAGCCGAGCCATACGACAAGAACGGCGTCTGCAACTGTGCCGTTGCAGCTCTAAATGCGTGCGCTGCCGGGAAGGCTGTCGGATTTGTCGATAGGTATCTGAAGAAATTTCCAGATGATGCCGAGGTGCGGCAGTTGTCGCGTAAGCTTGCGGACGAATCGAGATTTCCACAGAGCGATATGCGGCAAAGCCACACCGTGTTCGGGCATCCGGAATGCCGCAAAGACGCTATTAAGATTGTGCTGACGTCCGGCAGGCTCCAACGCTACAACGGGGGAACCAAAATATACAACCTCTGGGCGAAGTTGCTGCGCGGCAAGGGCCTCGACGCTTATTTGGCGACTGAGGACGGCTCCTTCGAAGAATGGCTTGCCTTCCACCAGCCGGTGATAAGCTATGGGGATGTGGAGGATTTTAGAAACAGAGGGCGCCAGGTGCGCGTCATTTCCGGCTGGCTCGATACGCCCGGGTTGGAGCAGTTGGTCGGGGCCGGGCAGTTCAACTATTTTGACGCAGAACTGGCATGGACCCTGCAATCAAGGGACAAGCTTGATTACTACTTGAACAAGAACAAGATTGCGCGGATAGGCACTCACTCGCGGTATATACAAAGCTGGTACATGGCCAACTACCGGATCAAGCCGATCTTAATAAACGAATGGTCGGATGAATCGGTTTTCTATGAAGAGCCTGACAGAAGGATTCCGGGGCGGATAGGATGCATGCCTGACGCTTCGCCCGAGGACAGAAAGACGTTTGATCTTCTGGCCGACAAAGTGCGACGGTGCGGCCGAGGCGCAAGTCTGATAAGGATAAGCGGCGATGAGCGGCAAGTCGCCGATTTGCTGCGCACGGTCGATATCTTTGTGGGCCTCAATCCGGGCAAGCATCCGTTATGGGGGGAGGGTTGCCCGCGAACCCAGCAGGAGGCCTTGCACTGCGGGTGCGCTCTGGCAGCCTTCGACTGCCTCGGTAATCGGGAGTATTTATATGATAACTGGACGGGCCTGATGGCGCCGTCTGGGGATATAGAAGGTTTGTGGGGGGCCGTGGAGTCATTGTTGGAGAACCCGGACCTGAAAGAACGGCTCAGGGCCAACGGCAAAAGTATCGCCGGGGGAGTATTTAGCGAAAGAAACAAATACGAGCTTGTTAGATCTTTCCTGGGGCTTGATAGTGATGTGAAAGCCAAGCCCACCGGCCGGATAACCAAGGAGGAGCTTTCACGGATCTTACCTCGTCCTTTCTGGCTTGCTGAGGAAGAAGTGCCGTATCTGGCTGAGAAGGCTGCCGAGGCTCGCAGCACAATCGTGGAAATTGGCTGTGCTTACGGCGGCTCGACGACTGTGTTTCTGCTTAACAAGGGCAAAGGCGTTCAAGTCTATTCGATAGACCCTTTCGTTGCGGATTCGAAGGGCGGCGTACAGGCGGGTATGAATGAATGTCGCTTCGCTGTTGCGCAAGCCTTGAGCGCAAAGCGGCGAGGCGAGGCCCTCAATGACTGGCATTTGATTAACGGCTTCAGCCACGATGTAGTTGAGTCGTGGGACAAGAGAATAGATTTGCTTTTCATCGACGGGAGCCACCATTACGAGGATGTGCGGCGGGATTTTCAGCAGTGGTCTCGATTCTTAGTTGCCGACGGGCGGATTCTTATACACGATTCGAGGAAAGACAACACTGTCGCAGATCCGTCCGACGAACATTTTTCTCGCGGATGGATGGGACCGACACGGCTGGCGGAGGAGTTGAAGTCGTCTTCTGAATTTGAGCTTGTCGATACTTGCTATTCAATAAGCGTCTTTGCTCGAAAAAACATATCAGCTTAGGAAAATCAATGTATGAAGCTGACACTTGCCGATACTGCTGTGTGTCGCGACGATGTTACAATCGGCGATAGTAGAGGAAAGACGCGATTTACATTGTTTGCGATGCCCAAGGCGTTTACGGGCGCCTTTGCGACGATCCAGAGAAATGCGATAGGAAGCTGGATGCAGTTACGCAGCCGCCCCGAGATTATCCTTTTAGGAAACGACGACGGCGTAGCCGAATTCGCGCGCATAAATGGTCTTAGGCATATTCCCGGCGTGAGGTGCAATGAATTCGGCACGCCCCTGCTCAATGCCCTGTTTTCAACTGCGCAGGCCGCCGCGTCGAATGAAATATGCGTATATGTCAACGCCGATATAATACTGATGGATGATTTTGCCGAGGCGATTGAAAGTGTCGCCAGGCGGTTCAATCAATTCCTGATGGTCGGCAGGCGGTGGGATATTGATATTTCGCAGGGGATTAGTTTTAGCGAAGAAAACTGGCGGCAAAGGTTGATTGAGCGGGTTGGACGAGAGGGAACCCATCATGCCCCAACGGGCATCGACTATTTTGCCTTCAAGAAGGGTTTGTGGCCTGAGATTCCAGCGTTGGCTCTGGGCCGGAATGTATGGGACAACTGGCTCGTGCGAGAGCCTTTGTTGATGGGTAGGCCCGTCATCGATGCCAGCGGCGCGGTTACGATTGTCCACCAGAACCATGATTTTTCGCATATACCCGGCGGCAAGAAGTCGGCGAGTTTCAGGATTGAGCAGCAGCGAAATATCGAGTTGGCAGGCAGCGACAGGTCTCTGGCATATACGTCCCACGCAAGCTGGGAGCTGATGCCTGCCGGCATTACGCTGCGGCCCATAGGCGAATTTCTCAAAGCAGACAATCTCTCAGCGGCTCTAAAATGTATTGAATGCTCGTATCAACAGGCGCCTGATGCGGTTAGAGAGCAGTGCGAGGCGCTTAGACGGCAGGTG
>DATEBC010000041.1:0-3853 GCA_035288065.1 Sedimentisphaerales bacterium
TGGTTGGGATCGTTGGGGTCATTGCCTGGATTCGGGTCGAGTTGCAGGTTCGGGCCGGTTGCCGCATTAGGGTCTATGATCTGGTTGGCGTCGTTGATCTTTTCGGCGTTGCTTTGTGCGTCGAGGTCTTTTTCATCACCGGGCTGTTTTTCAGGGGGGTTTTCTCTCATGACGGGGTTGTGGTATCGGTCCTGATCTGCGAGGACGTTCCAATGGTCGAACCCGGCGGGGTCGGATTTCAAATGCCACTTGCCGAATAGTGCGGTCTGGTATCCTGCGGCGCGGAGAATCTTGGCGATGTTCTGTCTCTCCGGGTCGAGCTGGTCGGCAAGGGTATAGACGCCATTGACATGGCTATATTGGCCTGTGAGAATAGTGGCTCGGCTGGGAGCACAGATAGAATTTGTGCACAAGCAGTTGACAAGGCGGGCGCCCTCGGCGGCGATGCGGTCGATATTGGGCGTTTTAGCGATGGTGCCAAGTCGTGAGCCGTAGCAACTGATTGCGTTGACGGCGTGGTCGTCGGCCATTATGAACAGGATGTTGGGTCTGCCGGTTGCGCGACGTGCAAGTGAAATCGACCGGGGCAAGGCCAAGGCCGCTGCCCCGGCGGCGATCGCTTTCAAGAACCGGCGTCGGCTCGTATTCGTTACATTCATAACAGTAAGTCCTGAGATTTTGAACCATCAAGCAGCTTCGGGCTTCCAGGCAACAATTATAAAAAACGACCGGGGAAAAAGGCCCGATATTCCATCGGCAATTCAAGGTCCTGGCTTTGCAGTTTTCTGTCCATTTTGCAGCTTTTGCATTTGGCCTGCAGCGAATCAGAAGATATAGGCCGGTTTCGTACAGGCAACTGTTCCCACGGGAAACCATACTTATTCTATGGGAATCCTTCGCATTGCAGAGAACAATTTTTCTCCGAATTGGCGGGTTTTTGCTTGCCAATACGCTTGTATGCTGGAAATATACCTGTGCTGCTCGACGTGGTAATGTTATTGGGTGTTTTTCCGGGTCGGGAGGCTGTTCTTGTTCTTAATATGAGACGTGAAAGAGAGATTAGATGATGGAGTGCGTTGCGAGGATTTCATCGGGTTCGAGCTTGGCTGAAGCTATACTCAGCGAAAGCGGGCAGAATGTAAACCTTTGTTATCAGTGCGGCAAGTGTGCGGCCGGGTGTCCAATATCGTACGAAATGGACTATAAACCGAGCCAACTGATACACGCCATCCGGCTGGGCATGGACGATCTGGTGATTAACAGCAAGACGATGTGGCTGTGCGCATCATGCGAGACCTGCACGACGCGCTGTCCTCAGGAGGTGGATGTTGCGAAGGTTATGGATGCGGTGAAGATCACGGCGATGCGGCGGGGAATCAAACCCACTATCCCGGAGGTGGCGTCATTCAACAAAGCGGCGCTATCGAATATCAAGATGTGCGGGCGCATGTTCGAGGTCGGGATGATCGTGGCTCTTAAGCTGAGGACTCTCGATTTCTTCAAGGATATGGGGCTGGGAATGAAGATGTTCAAAAAGGGCCGGCTGAAGCTGATGCCCAGCTTTACCGGCGCGCGGAGGACGTGGAAAATATTTCATCGGGTAAAGAGCATCGAGAAGAAGAATCAGACCGCTTGACGTTAAACCGGCCTATGGCTACACTCGAACGATACGCCCAAAGCAGCGAAATGGCTATGCCATGGCTTAACCATCCTCATAGAAAGATAAGTATTGAAGGAGGTCGGCAGACAATGACTGCGAAGTACGCCTACTATCCGGGATGCTCACTTCACTCCGCAGGCTCAGAGTACGACGTATCATTCCGGGCTGTGTGTGAGAGGCTCGGCATAAGGATTGAGGAGATCAAAGGCTGGATCTGCTGCGGGACGTCTCCGGCGCACAGTTCGTCGAAGTTGTTGTCGCTGGCTCTGCCTTATGAGAATTTGTGTCTTGCCGAGGAAATGGGGCTTAGGGACGTTGTCGCCCCGTGCGCATCGTGTTTTGCGAGACTGAAGACGGCGGCATTCGAGGCAAGCGAAGATTCCGAGCTGGCCGGCCGGATCAGCGAAGCTCTCGACAAGCCGCTGCCCAAATCTATGAATGTGCTGAGTCCGCTTGAGATCTTTCATGGCAGAGAGGGCCTTGTGGATGCGGTGACTAAGGAGCTGCCCGGATTGAAGGTGGCGTGCTATTACGGCTGTCTGCTTACGCGGCCGTCGAAGATAATGCAGTTCGACGAATGTGAGTATCCTATGGCGATGGACGAGCTGCTTGGCTCTATGGGGATCACAACGCTCGACTGGTCGTACAAGACGGAGTGCTGCGGCGGGGCGCTTGCGATGACGCGCACGGACGTGGTTCTCAAGCTGACGCATGATATTCTCGATGAAGCCGTGGCGGTGGGGGCAAATGCTATTGCCGTTGCGTGTCCTCTGTGTCATGTGAATCTGGACACACGGCAAGAAGAGGTTGAACAGAAATACGGCGTCAAGTACGGTCTGCCCATATTCTACTTCACACAGTTGATGGCGCTGGCGATGGGCGTGCCGGCTGACCAATTGGGGTTGAAGAAGCATTTTGTCAGCGCGGATGAGCTGTTGAGCGCTTTAAGCAAGGATGCAGGCACGAATTATCGCAATCGAATGTCGAAGTGCGCCGCCGTGCCGGCGGCGGCTAAACGTGATACGAGATACGAATAGATACGGGGTGGAAAGTGAATGGTTAAGAAAACTGGTCAAAAGGTTGGCGCGGTTCTCGTTGTTGGGGCCGGTGTGGGCGGCATGCAGGCGTCGCTGGACCTGGCGGAAAGCGGGTACAAGGTTTATCTTGTGGAAAAGGGCCCATCCATCGGCGGGGTGATGGCGCAGTTAGACAAGACGTTCCCCACGAATGACTGTGCAATGTGCACTTTGGCGCCTCGTATGGTCGATTGCTGGGGGCATCTGAACATCGAGAAGCTGACCTATTCTGAGATTGAATCTATCGAAGGCTCTGCGGGCAACTTCAAGGTCAGCATCAGGAAGAAGGCCCGCTCGGTTGATCCGGAGAAATGCACAGGCTGCGGGGAGTGCGTTACGAACTGCTTAGTCAAGAATATCGTCTATCTCGATCAGCCTGGCCGACCTTCCGTTGAGATGGAAGAGGGCATGAAGGCCAAGGTGGATGATATTCTCGACAGAAACACAGGCGGTCGGGAGACGATTGTTCCGATTCTTCACGATATCAGCGAGGAGTTCAACTGGCTGCCTCCGGAGGCATTGTGCCGAACGGCCGAGATCAAGGAGATACCCCTCGAGCATATCCTGCGAATTGCCACCTTCTACAAAGCCTTCAGTCTGAAGCCTCGCGGCAAGCACATAATTACTGTGTGCATGGGTACGGCTTGTCATGTAAAGGGGGCGCCGAGGATTCTGGAAAGATTCGAGCGAGAGCTCGGAATAAAGACCGGAGAGACAACGTCGGACAGGGAGTTTACGTTGGAGGCTGTTCGCTGTATCGGATGTTGCGGTTTGTCCCCGGTGATAACTATAGGTGATGATTTGTACGGCAAGTTAAGCCCCTCCGAGGCTGTAAAAATCCTTGACAAATATCGTGACTGAAAGAGGAAAAGCAATGGCGAAGATTAAACCGGAAGACCTTGACAAAATCAGGGAACGAATGGCCAGGACAATGAGTCTGCGTGATGGGGATGCGCGGGCGAAGGTTACGGTTCATATGGGAACATGCGGGATAGCCGCGGGGGCCAGAAAGATAATGAGTGCGTTGCTGGCTCTGGTTGATGAGAAAGACGCAAAGGACATTGTTGTGACCACTTCAGGTTGCGCAGGCCTTTGCAGCCGTGAACCGATGATGACG
>DATEBC010000042.1:0-3467 GCA_035288065.1 Sedimentisphaerales bacterium
GCCTCGCAATGACAAGCCCTTAAATGAAGTCTGACCCGGCCGGCGAAAAGTGTTGCATTTCTTGCGGGAATACTACACCATAAGCGATAGAAGGAATGGTCCTCAGACATGTTAAGGAGTTGATCTATGCATAAGGAACAGATATCACGGCGCCGATTCATTCAAGGCACGGCGGCCCTGGCGGGGAGCATTTTTCTGCCTTCCTGCTCACTGCAAAAAACCGGCAAGGATTCTCCCCCCACAGCCGCCGATCAGGTTGCATTAGGCAAGACGGGGCTGAAGCTCAGCCGACTCGGGCTGGGCGCAGGCAGCATAGGGGGCAGCATTCAGCGCAATCTCGGGAGCGACGGGTTCAATCAACTTGTGCGGTATGCCTACGACCATGGGATCACGTATATCGACACTGCGGACAATTATAAGACGCATACGATGATCCGCGATGCGATAAAGGGCCTGCCGCGCGAGAAGCTATTCATTCAATCGAAGATGCCGGGCTTGCCGGAAAAGCCCTTGGAAGTGCTTGACCGCTACCGCGAGGAGCTTGGCGTTGAATATATCGACAGCCTGCTGACTCACTGCGCCGTGGCAAAGAATTGGGAGGATGAGCGTAAACGGATATTGGACGCATTGGAAGAGGCCAAAGACAAGCAGATCATACGCGCCCACGGCGTCTCTTGTCACAGTCTGCCGGCTTTGGCGAAGGCTGCCCAGTTGGAATGGGTGGACGTCAATCTCGTTCGAGTCAATCCGCAGGGGTCGCACGTCGATACTCCCGTGGAGAAGTGGGATGCCGAGAGCGATGTATCACACGTGCCGCCGGTCGTGGAGCAAATGAAGGTTATGCGGGAAAACGGGCACGGGGTCATCGGGATGAAGATCATAGGCGACGGCGACTTCACGAACGCGGACGACCGCGAGAGGTCCATACGTTTTGCGATGCAGCCCGGGCTGCTCGATGCGGTGGTTATCGGGTTTAAGAGCAATGCCGAAATCGACGAGGCCATAATGCGGATGAACCGCGCTCTTGCAGAATATCTATGAAACGGCCCGTTATGAATCCAGGACGCTCGACAGAAGCGTTGGCGGCTATTTTCGTTTGGCAGATGCTCTTATGGTGCGGGCTTTGGCCCACCGGCACAAGGCTGGAAATATGGGATAAGGAGTGAAATATGAATTTGGTGAATCGCAGGGAGTTTATGAGACGTTCAGTGGGCGCAGCAGCGGCCGTGACAGTATTGCCCCGCGGCGGCATACGCGCTGCAAGCGAGAAGGTGATTATCGGCGTGATGGGCCTGGGCGGGCGGGGAACATACCTGGCCGAGAGTTTCGCCCAGCGGCCCGATGCGGAAGTCGCCTATCTTTCCGATCCGGATACGAGGCGGTTCGCCCGCGCTCGGCAGGCCGTTGAAGAGGTCCAGGACCGTAAGCCCAAACTGGTGCAGGATTTCCGCAAAATTCTTGACGACGGGAGTGTTGATGTCCTTATCAACGCCACACCGGACCACTGGCACGGCCTGGGCACGATTATGGCTTGTCAAGCTGAGAAAGACGTGTATGTGGAAAAGCCGCTTTCGCACAACATCTGGGAGGGGAAAAAGATGGTGGAGGCGGCGCGCAAGTACAAAAGGGTCGTGCAGGTGGGGATGCAGTCTCGCAGCGCCGCTTACGTCAAGAAGGCGAAGGATTACATTGAGTCGGGCAAATTGGGAGAGGTTTCTCTTGTGCGTGTATTCAATATGATGCAGCATCCCAAGCAGCAGCCGAGCCCCGACCAGCCGGAGCCAGATGGATTCGATTATGAGATGTGGTGCGGACCTGCTGCGAAGCCGGCGTATAATCCGAGCCGGCGATGGCTGAATCAGTGGGAATATAGCTGCGGTCCTATCGCCGGCGACGCCGTTCATCAACTGGATCTGGCGCGATTTTTGATAAACGACATACCTTATCCGAAGAGCGTCTCGCACGCAGGCGCGGTGTACGGCCTGCGGGATGGACGCGAAACTCCCGATACCCAATTAGCGATGTTCGAATACGAGCAGCTTACCCTGATGATGGAGGCGGCGCTGTGGACTGGCTATATGAAGAAGACGCCCATCGAAGTGCGGGACTCCGACAAGTTCCCCAACTGGCCTTTCAGCGGCACAAAGGTTGAATTGCTGGGGACTGAGGGCTTCATGTATTTTGGGCGGCACGGGGGCGGCTGGCAGGCTTATGATTCGAGCGGCGAATTAGTTCGGTCCGAATACGGGCGTCAGGGCGACAGGGAGCACCAGGATAATTTTATTGACTGCGTGCGCACGCGAAAAAGGCCCAACGCCGACGTTGAAATAGGTCATCGTTCCGTGCTTCTGTGCCACATCGCGAACATTTCCTATCGCGTCGGAAATCAGAAGCTCGAATTTGATTCGGAGAGCGAGTCGTTCACCAATTCAGATGAGGCCAACAAGTTGTTGAAACGCCAGTACCGTAAGCCGTGGGTGGTTCCGGATGAAGTGTAGTGGCCGGATAGTAGCCACTCACAGTTGGATTTGTGGGTGCTGCTCGCTCAGCAGCCGGCTAAGGGTTGTGGATTCCTGCTTTCGCAGGAATGACAACTAACAAGATCAAGGTTGACCTAGTGTAGTGCGTCATAAATAGCTTGACTTATGAATGGGATGCTTTATAAGGTTCTGCATGAAAGTAGCAGAACCAATACTATTGTCCCCCGAAGAACGTACCAAGCTGGATACCTGGGCATCTGCACGAAGCATGCCATTTCGGATTGTTCAGCGAGCCAAGATAATTCAAATGGCCGCTAATGGCGTATATGGAAACGACACAACCTCAAACCGCATCTGGTCGAGACGTTCAAACTCAGTCGTGACAAACACTTTATCGAGAAACTCTGCGATGTTGTCGGTCTTTATGTAAATCCTCCCGACAAGGCGATTGTTTTTTGTGTTGATGAAAAAAGCCAGATACAGGCACTCGACCGTACACAACCGCTGCTGCCGCTGCGTCCTGGTATTCCCGCCCGCCAGACACATGATTATAAGCGTAACGGCACAACGACTTTATTTGCGGCACTGAGCATGCTTGATGGCAGCGTCATAGGGGATTGTATGTCGCGTCACAGGCATCAGGAATTCATCCGGTTTCTGCAGTTGATCAACGTAAAAACTCCTGCCGACATGGAAATGCATCTTATTGTTGA
The DNA here is from genome assembly GCA_035288065.1 of Sedimentisphaerales bacterium. Classification (GTDB taxonomy): domain Bacteria; phylum Planctomycetota; class Phycisphaerae; order Sedimentisphaerales; family Anaerobacaceae; genus JAFGCD01. The sequence goes on from DATEBC010000042.1 coordinate 3,194, forward strand.
CAACTACGGCACGCACAAACATCCGCGAGTACAGTCATGGCTCAACCGCCATCCTCGTTTTCCGCTGCACTTTACGCCGACATCAAGCTCGTGGCTCAACCTTGTGGAGCGATGGTTTCGCGAGATAACCGACAAGTGTATTTGCAGGGGTTGTGCTCGCGACAGTTATGCTGGCCAAATCTGCGATCCAGGTCGTCGGTATGGCCGACGTAGCGTTTGCCTGTAGAGACGCTCTCGACAATGTAAACGAAATACCCCAAACTCCCCGAGTAGG
>DATEBC010000043.1:0-8174 GCA_035288065.1 Sedimentisphaerales bacterium
ACTGCAGACGCGATACGCCGGCCAGATCCGCCCCGGCATAAGAGCACCAATTGCAGCAGAAGCCGATAATCAACGGTTCATATTCTTCATTTGCCATGTTAAGCCAACTCCTCTCGCAACAACGCGACAAGTTTTATTCTCCTATTAAAGCTGCATCCACCATTGCGCTAATCTGCTCAAGCTTAAAGCCGCGAACAAATATCCCCTTCTTCGGACACGTGGCCATGCACACCCCACAGCCCTTACATAATGCTGCGTCTCTCTCCACTGTTTTCTTGATGCTGCCTTTGTACATATATTCGATCAGCGTCAGCGCCTTGTACGGGCACGGATCGATGCAGTATGCGCAGCCGTCGCAGTACGCATCAATTATCTCCGATATCTTGGCGTCCAGCTCGATTTCATCCTTCGAGAGGATCGTTGCCGCCCGCGCTGCCGCCGCATCCGCCTGGGCGATGCTCTCGCTAACGGATTTGGGGCTGTGCGCCAGACCGCACATGAATACGCCGTCGGTTGCAAAATCCACCGGACGCAGCTTCATGTGGGCCTCAAGGAAGAACCTGTCCTGATTCAGAGGAACCTTGAACAGCTTGCCCAGCTCATCGACATCCTCGTTCGGAATGATTGCCGCCGAGAGGACGAGCAAATCAGCCTCTATGCAGATGGGCATGTTCAGCATCGTGTCAAAGCATGAGATTTGAAGCCGGCCTTCGCCCCCGGCAACTTCCGGCTTCTTATCCTTCTCGAAATGAATAAACCGAACGCCCAATTCTCTCGCGCGCCTGTAGTGCTCCTCCAGAAAGCCGTATGCCCTTACATCGCGATACAACACATAGACATCCGTCTGCGGGTTCGCCTCTTTCAGGGCGATGGAATTCTTGATGGCCTGCGAGCAGCAGACCCGGCTGCAATAAGGCCGCTCATCTTCCCTCGACCCGACGCACTGAATCATCACAACCGACTTGGCGTTTCTCAGGTCCTCCTTGTCCTCGGCTATCCATTCATCCAAACAACGCTGCGTGATAACGCGAGAATCCTGGCCGTAAAGATATTCGGTCGGCTCATACTCACGAGCCCCCGCCGCTATTATCGCCGCGCCGTGTCCCACTTCTGTTTCCTCGCCGTCCTGACGAATCGTAGAACGGAAGTTGCCCACGGACCCATCAACGGCAGTAACCCGGGCGCCCAAGTACACGTCAATATTCTCGTGTGAATTGACCCTTTCGACCATCCCGGCCAATTGCTCCTGGGGGTTCTCGCCGTTAAGCAAGCTGTGAATATGCCTGAAATTCCCGCCAAGCTCCCGCTCTTTCTCAACGAGAGAGACCTTGAATCCCTGGTCCGCCAGGTTGAGCGCGGCGGTCATGCCCGCCAGACCGCCGCCAATCACAAGGGCGTCGTTGTTCACCTTCAAGGCGCCTTTGTACAAAGGCTCAAGCAGCCTGGCCTTCGCTACAGCCATTCTCACGAGGTCTTTTGCTTTGTGCGTAGCCCCCTTGTGATCATTCATGTGCACCCATGTGCACTGGTCGCGGATGTTGGCCATTTCAAACAGGTACTCATTCAATCCCGCTTCTCGGCAGGTGTTGCGGAAAAGCGGCTCGTGAGTCCGCGGGCTGCACGACGCCACTATCACACGATTTAAGTCCTTCTCATCGATCAGCCGGGTAATTTGTTCCTGAGTGTCGGTCGAGCAGGTATAAAGGTTGTCCTCTGCATAGACCACGTTCGCCAGAGTCCTGGCGTATTCGACAATGCCCGGCACGTCGGCGTAGCCGCCGATATTCCTGCCGCAGTGGCAGATGAACACGCCGATGCGAGGCTCCTGCCCGCTCACGTCTTTTTCGGGAGGATACTCCTTGTGCGAGATCAAAGCGCCTCGCTGTTCTTTCAGAAGCGCCATCGCTTTTCCAGCCCCCGCGGATGCCTCCATAACGGTCTCGGGAATATCTTTCGGTCCGGCAAACGGCCCGCAGACGTAAACGCCCGCCTTGGAACTCTCAACGGGGGCGAAGCCCCGCGTCTCCGCGAACCCGTGTTCGTTCAACTCAATCCCAAACTTATCCGCCAGCTCACGCACCGTTGAAGGGGGCCTAAGCCCCGTCGAAAGCACAACCATGCTGAACTCTTCCGTCGCGATCTCTCCATCGTCCTGCTGGTACGTGATCTTCAGGTCCTTGGTGGCGGGAACCTCCTTGACCGAAGACGGACGGCAACGGATATACCGAACGCCGAGCTCTTTGGCGCGCTCGTAATAGGCGTCGAATCCCTTGCCGAATGCCCGCATATCAATGAAAAATATCGTACAATCAAGGTCCGGCTGATGCTCCTTGGCAATAATCGCTTCCTTCGTCGCGTACATACAGCAAACAGACGAACAATAGTTGTAGTCCACTTCTCGCGACCCGACGCACTGAATCCATGCGACCTTTTTCGGATGTTTTTCGTCGGACGGACGAAGAATCTCGCCGAGATACGGCCCGCTGGCCGAAAGAATACGCTCAAACTGCAGGCTCGAGAGAACATTCGGATACCTGCCGTACCCAAGCTCCTTCTTAAGATCGGGATCGAATTGCTCGAAGCCCGGCGAGAGCACCACCGCGCCGACATCTATATCGCACAGTTCATCCTCCTGCTCGTAGTCGATGGCGCCTGCCTGGCAGAAATTCTCGCACGACCCGCATACACCCTTGAGATAGTGCATGCATCGCTCGCGGTCGATCACCGCCACCCTCGGCACCGCCTGAGGGAAAGGTATGTAAATGGAAGACCGTTTTGCCAGTCCCATGTCGTAGTCTGACGTGATGGGCCTGGGTTTATTCAGCGTCACCTCGCTCAGATCCACGGCATTCGTCGGGCAGACAACAGCGCACGCGCCGCAGGCAATGCAGATCGGCGAGTGCTTGTCGTACGGAACAGCTATCTTTCGTTCCGAGCCGCGGTTTACGAAGCTTACCGCGCCGACTCCCATACGTTCTTCACACACACGCACGCACAGTCCGCACAGAATACAATCGTCGTTGCTTTTTGCGAAACGAGGTTCTTCGACGCCATATTCCTTCGCCATATCCTTGATGCGCGGCGCTTCCGGACACCGGGCCAACAACAGCTCGAGCATCATCCGACGGGTCTTCAAGACCCTCTCCGTGTCGGTATGGACAACCAAACCGTCCTGGGCCGGATAAACGCACGAAGCCTCAATCCACGATCTGCGAGGACCGGCTATCTCAACAAGACATACCCTGCACGCGCCATAAGGCATTAAAGACTTGTGGTGGCAAAGAGTGGGAATCTTGATGCCGAGCTTCTCTGCGGCCTGCAGAATAGTCGCGCCTTCTTCAACCTCAACCTTCTTGTTGTCTATTGTCAGGGTAATCATTTTCTCTTTAATTCTCTCGTATCAAAGCGGTAAATTGAATCATTTCTCTTGTATTCACACACAAAATCAACGCCGGGCGCCGTAGCCAACACGCATAAGGTTTCCTCAATATCCCCCATGGGCTTGCAGTCCGGGTGGCTCAGCCGAAATGTCGCCCTGACTGTTGTTCCTTCGCCTGGCGCAGAACTCAAGTCGAATGTTCCGCCGCTGTCCTTGGCGGCCTGAGCCAGCAGCGAGAGACCCAGCCCGACCCTGCGGGTCTTCCTCGTCGTAAAAAAGGGATCAACAGCTTTCTTGAGCGTCTGCTCGTCCATGCCATTACCGTCATCGCTAACTTCGATAGTCAACAGGTCCTTAGCCTCATCTTCATCAATTTTGATTTCAATTGTTTTCGCCGCAGCGGCAATCGAGTTCTCCACGATATCCAGGATATGCAGCGACAAATCTTCCATTCAATTGCCGGCTATCCTCCTTCCCATCTCACGGCGCAGCGCCTTTCTTATCTCTCCGAGCGAAGCGCTCTCTATCATAAAGCAGGTAGATCTCCTTCCGATGTCATCGAGGAAATGAGCGTCGGAAGAAGTAACTACCGGATAGTCATATTCCAGCACGGTCGAGCACGACCTCGATACTTCCAGGGCATCCAGATCCAATCCTTGTGGAATGAAGCCCAACTGGCCGATTAGGCTGAAACGCTCGCGGTCAACGTGGGAAGCAATCGCCACCCCGGCCCATCGGTGAATCGAATCCACTATCTGCTCTACGGTCAGAGTGGTCGCCCCGATCAGAAGCCTGGGATTCTTCCCCACGACATTGTCCCACTCGTCGATAACTATCTGAGAACCGAAAGCCTCCTCGGAATTCTCGCCTGGCAGGTTCTCATAGACCATATCCTGCATATACATCAGGTCCGCCGCCGTATCGAACAGGCCCAGGATATGGACTTCCTCCGAAGAGGTCACCTCCATGCCGCCAATGACCGCAAGGCCCGCTCTTTGGCCGGCTTTCACCACTGCCGCTGCGTTCTCAGCGGAATTGTGGTCGCATATCGCAATCATATCCAAACCCACTTTCTTGGCCCGTTCGACTATGGCCGTCGCCTGCATCCGACTATCAGCACAAGGAGAAAGGCAAGTATGCAAATGCAAATCGGCCCTTACCTTCCTCATTCTTCCGTTCCACCAACTCCCAGGTTGTATAATCTGCCGACCAGCTCAAACGCCGGCATCTCGGTTACCATAAGAGGTATATTCTCCGTCTCCGCCTTCTCAAGGGTCTCCGGCTCTGGTTCTCGGCCGTTGACCAGGATAATGCCGGCAAGATCCTTCATACTCGCCACGCCGACAATGTTCTGATGAATCTGCAAAGTGATCCAAAGGTTGCCTTCTTTACTGTGCGCAAGAACGTCACTAAGAAGGTCGCTGGCATATCCGCCCGTAACCACGCGCTCCAGATTCCCTTTTGCGGCCCTGACGGCCAAATTCAACTCTTGCACCAGCTCAGCTATTTTCACTCTTTGCCTCGTTGTCAATAGAGATGCGAATATTCAATTGCGTGCCTTTGCCCACGGTGGATTTAAGGTCCATCTTTGTGGCGCACCTGCTGATGTTGCACAGGCCCATACCGGCCCCGAAGCCCAGCTCTCTGACCCACTCCGGTGCGGTCGAATATCCGGGCTGCATAGCTTTCTCGATGTCAGGGATTCCAGGTCCCGAGTCTTTCACCACAAGAAATATCTCATGCGGCTCAACACGAACCCGCATCTTCCCGCCATCCGTATAAATGACCACATTCATTTCAGCTTCATACGTGGCAATGGCCACCCGACGGACTATCTGAGGCGCCAGCCCAAGTCGCCGCAGCGTGGCCTTGAGCCGACTGGCGCCTTCACCGGCCCGAGCAAAGTCGTGCCCCACCACGTCATATTGAAAAAGAAGCACGACTTTGTCTGCCAGAATATCGTCAAAAAAATGCTTCACTCGATGACGGTAAACCTCTTCTTCGGCAACATGGTCAATCTCAAGTTTCTTCAGCAGCCCCCTGACAATATCTCCTTTGGTAATAATGCCCAGCAATTTCTTGTCTTCGCGGTTCACGACAGCGAGTCGGCCATAGCCGAATCGCTGAAATATGTTCACCGCCTGGGTCAACGGCTCATCGGCATAAATCGTGCAAACGTTTTTGCTCATCTTCTCGGCGATCTGACAATCCTCCTCACGGTCGGCCAGCCACCTGATGAAATCTTCAATGCTAATAATGCCGACCAGTTTGTCCCCATCCACGACGGGCGTTCCGGAGATGCGCTTCTCGCGGAGGATTGCCCTTAATTGGCTCATGGGTGTTCGTGGATCGACCGTTACGAGGTCCGTCTGCATTATCTCGCCCACGCCAATCTCGTAGATTAGCTCCTGGACTTTGCTGATTCTGTAATCTGAAACCACTCGAAAGCGCCCCTTTAAGTGTTACTTCTTATATTCAGAACAGCCGACCAATCCTTCTTGCCACAAACGCCCGCAAGACTCAAACATCGGCAGAGGCGTCGTCAGCAGCGGAATATTCTTCGTCCTGGCCAGCCTGATAGTCTCTTGCCCCGGCTTTTTGCCGCGCACAAAGCAGATAGCCGCAAGGTCGGCCATTTCCGCCGTCCGAACCACCTGCGGATTTATCAAACCGGTCAGCAAGAGAGCCTCAGACTTCACGAAAGACAAAACATCGCTCATCAAGTCGGACCCGCAGCCCATCTTTATCTCTTCGTTTAGAAGATCGCCTCCCACAATTACTTCGGCTTCCAGAATTTTTGCTATTTCGGCTAAGTTCATCCGACAGTCACCGCATCAAACTTGCATACGTCGGCACAGACTCCACATTTGATACACTTGTCTTGATCGATCGTGTGGACTTCCTTTGCCTCGCCCGTAATCGCCTCCTGGGGACAATTCTTCGCACACAATCGGCAGCCCTTACATTTCTCAGCATCAATAGTAAACGTGATTAACGCCTTACACACGCCGGCAGGGCAGCTTCGGTCCCTGATATGGGCCTCATATTCATCGCGGAAATACTGAATCGTGCTAAGCACCGGATTGGGGGCCGTTCTTCCCAGGGCGCAAAGCGAAGCATCCTTGACACCCTCGGCAAGCTCGTTGAGCATCTCTATATCGCCTTCTTTGCCGTTGCCCCCACATATCCGAGCGAGAATCTCGTGCATTACCCTAATACCTTCACGACAGGCGGTGCATTTCCCGCACGATTCGTCTTTGAGGAACTCGAGGAAGTACCTGGCTATATCGACCATGCAGGTATCTTCATCCATGACTATCAAGCCGCCGGACCCCATGATAGAACCGACTTCGGCGAGCTTCTCATAATCAATCGGAAGATCCAGAAGCGAAGCCGGGATGCAGCCGCCGGAAGGCCCACCTGTCTGAACAGCTTTGAATTCCTTGTCGCCCGTGATCCCACCGCCGATATCGAACACGATCTCCCGCAATGTAATACCCATCGGAACCTCAACAAGCCCCGTATTCTTGACCTTCCCGACCACGGAGAACACCTTTGTGCCCTTGCTGGTCTCGGTTCCGATGCCGGCGAACCACTCGCCGCCCTCATTGATTATCTGGGGCACATTGGCCCACGTCTCAACATTGTTGATATTTGTCGGAGCGCCCCAGACCCCGAACTGGGCGGGGAACGGCGGGCGAACGCGAGGTTCGGGGGCCCTGCCCTCCAGCGAAGCTATTAATGAAGTCTCCTCGCCGCAGACAAATGCCCCGGCCCCTTGCTGGATCGAAATATCAAAATTCAAACCCTCGCCGAGAATGTCATCTCCCAGCAGCCCGTAATCTCTTGCTTGGGCGATTGCCTTTATCAGCCTCTGGTGGGCCAAAGGATACTCGTGCCTGATATAAACATACCCGTGAGTGGCGCCCGTCGCTCTTGCGCCGATTATCATTCCCTCCAGAACAGAATGAGGGTCGGACTCGATTATGCTGCGGTCCATAAATGCCCCGGGGTCTCCCTCGTCTGCGTTACAGACCAGATACTTCTTGTCCCCCTTCGCCGCGGCAACCAGCTCCCACTTCCTGCCCGTCGGAAATCCCGCCCCTCCTCTTCCTCTCAGCCCCGATTGCTTGATTTGCTCTATGATCTCTTTAGGCTTCATTTTCGTCAGCGCCTTGACCAGCGCTGTGTAGCCTCCCCGAGCAATGTACTCATCGATGCGTTCAGGGTCTATCATCCCCCGGTTTCTCAAGGCAATCAGTCGCTGCTTGGCGAAGAACCCTATGTCGCTCATTTTCGGCACGGGTGTCTTCTCGGCAGGAGGCGTGTACATTAGTTTCTGCACAGGTCTGCCCTTGAGAAAGTGCTCCTCCACCAGGTGGGGAACATCCTTTTCTGTAAGCAATTGATAAAAGATTCCGTCCGGCTTGACCACAGCCACCGGCCCTTGTGCACAAAAGCCGTTACACCCCGTCATGACGAGCCCAACCTCATCCTGTAGGTTGTGCTTCTCGAGCTCTCGTTCAATAGCGTCTCTTATCTTGAAGGCGCCGTTTGAAACACAGCCGGTCCCTGCACAAAGCATAACGTGTGTTCGATAAGGCTTCATTCACTTATCTCCCTTGGATTTAAGTCCTACCCGACCCGCTCACTGCCGATGGCCAAAGCGTATTCTTCGACCACCGCGCCTGACAAGACGTGCTCGGTGAAAATTCTCTGCGTTTTCTCTTCGTTCAGATCAACATATTTGACGGGGGCTTGCCCTTTGAGCTCGACCGTCATCATCGGTTCACGG
>DATEBC010000044.1:0-2423 GCA_035288065.1 Sedimentisphaerales bacterium
AACCAAGGATCATATCAGCCAGCGTGTTGCCATTGATATGCAGCGTGACGAACAAGCCCAAGGGCGTTTACAAACTATAACAATGCTCCATAATGAGCGGACTGGAATGATATGTTCCCGGTAACTATGCTACAGTCTCAAGAAAATCTTCTTTGTGATTTTCTTCAATAATCAGCTAACCTCGCGTGACAGAACATGTTCGCGTTAAGAAGAAAAAATCAAGAAACGATTTTTTCTTTTGTTAAGCAGGCCTAACCTGCAATTTTGCAGAAGCCTTTGTTTTGACGGATCACTGTGCTAAACAGCGGCAATCTTCTTTCTTTTCGCAAGACAATTGACAGCGACTCACAGGAAGCATTATCATATCTACGTCGCCAACGGCCGGGTCCCCTGCCATACCGGCCAAAACAATAGACCGATTTGTGTCCAAGGAGCTGCTATGAGCAGAATATTAAGAATGTTGGTCATATCTGCCGCCCTTTCAGTATTTGCGCAAGCGAACGCGCAGACCAGGGAGCGCTGCGATATTTCGGTAAAGGAAACGTGGAGACTCGAAGACCTGTACGCATCGGACCAGGCTTGGAACCAGGCGAAGGAGAATCTGACCGGCCAGTTTGATAAAGTCATCGAGCACCAGGGCAAGCTGGGCGAATCGGCGGCTGAACTTCTTGCCTGCCTTGATTTCAACAGCCGGCTGAGCAAAGAATTCGCTCGCCTGCACAATTACGCCGCGATGAGGGCCGACCAGGACACACGCGATACCAATTATCTGGCTATGAGGCAGGAAACCGAGCAGCTTGCCACAGACTACAGCGTCAAAGCCTCGTTTATCGAGCCTGAAATTGCAAGAATGGACAAGTCCACGATTGACAAGTTCATTGAGGCCAAGCCCGGGCTGAAGGTTTATCAGATGTACCTCTACGACATTCAGCGGACAAAGGAGCACACTCTATCGGAAAAAGAGGAGAAAATACTGGCGCAAACAAGCCTCATAGCCGAAGGGCCTTCCTCAATCTACGCCATCCTAAGCGATGCGGAGCTGCCTTACCCGGAAGTCAAATTGAGCGACGGGGAAGTGGCGCTATTGAACAAAGCCGGGTATGCCCGCTACCGCGCCGCGCCGAATCGTGCAGACCGCGAAGCCGTGTTCGAGACATTCTGGAAGGTATTCAAGGACTTCAGGCGGACGTTTGGAATGCAGCTTTATTCGAACGTCAAGAAGAACATGTTCTACGCCCGGACGCGGGGCTACAAGTCTTCACTGGAAAGCGCGCTCGATAAGAACAACATTCCCAGCGAGGTATATACGGCACTTATCGAGAACGTGAACAAAAACCTCGATTCGTTTCATCGCTATCTGAATTTGAAGAAGAAGATGCTCGGGGTCGATACGCTGAAATACTCGGATCTTTACGCCCCGGTGGTCAAGGGCATCGACTTGGAATACACTTACGACGAGGCCAAGGAGCTGGTTATCGATGCGGCCAAGCCGTTGGGCAAGCCGTACATGCGCATAGTCGAGAAGGCGCTTGAGAATCGCTGGGTGGATGTCCATCCGACGCCGGGCAAGCGAGCAGGGGCGTATTCCAACGGAAGCGCGTACGACGTGCATCCATACATCCTCTTGAATTATAATGGGCAGTACGACGACGTGAGCACTCTGGCGCACGAGCTTGGCCACGCGATGCACAGCTACTACTCCAACAAGGAGCAGCCATACCCGACGGCGGATTACTCGACCTTCGTGGCCGAAGTCGCCTCGACTTTCAACGAGGCCCTGCTGATCGACAAAATGCTCAAGGAAATCAAGGACGACGACGTTCGTCTATCGCTGCTGATGAACTACTTGGACGGGATTAAGGGAACGGTTTTCAGGCAAACGCAGTTCGCGGAGTTCGAGCTGCTCATTCACGAAACGGCTGAAAGAGGCGAACCGCTCACCGGGGACACGCTTAGCGAATTATACGGCGACATCCTCAGGAAATACTACGGGCACGACAAGGGGGTATGCCATATAGACGAGTTATGTGCGGTCGAATGGGCGTATATCCCGCACTTCTATTATGATTTTTACGTGTATCAATACTCGACATCGTTCACGGCATCGACGGCCCTTTCCGAAAAAGTGCTCAGCAAGGAAAAGGGGGCGGCAGAGAAGTACATCGAGTTAATCTCGGCGGGCGGCTCGAAATATCCCATCGACCTGTTGCGGGAGGCCGGGGTCGATATGACTACGGCCGAGCCGTTCGAGAGGACAATGGCGGTAATGAACCGGACTATGGACGAGATTGAGGCCATCTTAGAGAAGAAAGGTAAGGAATCCTGATATGAGAACGGCTTACTGCAAGAGCTTGGCTCTGTGTTGCAGCGTCTCTGCGCTGCTGGTTATGGCGGGGTGTAATCTCGGGGGGTGCGACGCTCGG
>DATEBC010000045.1:0-3660 GCA_035288065.1 Sedimentisphaerales bacterium
AAGGGCGGGCGGGGGCGCGGCATACCGCGGGACCCCTCGATCGAGGCGATCAGGGCGGTCTCCTCGCCGCACACGAAGGCGCCCGCGCCGGGGACGATTTTCAGGGCGAGCGAGAATTTGCTGCCGAAGATGTTCCCGCCCAGCAGGCCGCGCTCCTTGCAGACTTCAATCGCCTTGCTGACCCGCTCTATCGCCAGGGGGTACTCGGCGCGGATATACAGGTATCCCTTCTCGGCGCCTACGGCGTACGCCGCTATGGCCATGCCTTCGAGAATGCGATATGGGTAGGATTCCATCAACATTCGGTCCATAAAAGCGCCGGGGTCGCCCTCGTCGCCGTTGCAGACTACGTACTTTTCCGCGTTTTTTTGGCTCCGCACGGCGGCCCACTTCAAGTGTGTCTTGAAGCCTGCGCCTCCCCTGCCGCGAAGCCCGCTTCTTCCGACCTCGGCAATGATCTGCTCGGCATCCGGTTGATTGACGCATTTGCGCAACGCCTCGAACCCATCTTTGCTCAAGTACTCGTCAAGGTTGACCGGGTCGATAACGCCGCAATGTTCGCTGGCGATGCGGACCTGCTTGCCAAGAAAATCAGCGACGTGGCCTTCCCGCACGTTAATCGAGTAGCGAGTGACCGGCTCGCGTTTTTGGTCGGTCAGGATGTTGTCCAGCACGCCGGAGACGGTATTAGCAATCTTTTTCGTCACTCCGGGCACTTTGAAATGGCGCAGGACAATACCCTTGGCGTCTTGCGGCTCGACCTTGGCGTACAGGAAGGATTTGCCGCCGGGCAGGACGATTTCGAGCAGCGGCGTCTGGTAGCACATTCCGACGCATCCAACGCGCTTGACCGGCACTTGGATACCCGTCTGGGCCAGGGCGTCATCGAGGGCTTCGCGGAGCTTGCCGCTGCCGCGGGCCACGCAGCAGGAGCCCAGTCCGATTCGTATCTCGCCACGTGATTTGGCGTCATCGCCGAGTAGCGCGCGCTTTTTGGCCGGCTTCGCCGCCCTGGCCTTTTCGTAGTCCAAGAAATCAGCAACAACTCTCGATACGGAATCCGGAGTAACGTGGCCGTATGTCACCCGGTCGATCTGGACTGCCGGGGCCAGGGTGCAGCAGCCCAGGCACGCTATCCTGTCAACGGTGAAGAGCCTTTGGGAGTCGGTGTCGTCGCCTTGTGGAATGTTCAAATATCGCAGAAAGGCGTCATAGACCTGCTCGGCTCCTTTGACGTGGCAGGCGGTGCCGATGCAGACGTTGATTATGTGGCGTCCGGCCGGGCGGTGCCTGAACTGGTTGTAGAAAGTCGAGACGCCCGCAATGGAAGCCGGGGTAATCTCGGTCAGCTCGCAGAGGCGCTCGAGCGCTTCGGTGGGCAGGTAGCCGAACTCGCCCTGAATCGCCTGGAGCAATTCGAGCACCTTTTCCTTTTCGCCGCCGATTCTCTCGACGGCCTCATCGACAAATGTCAGGCTCAATTCATTCATAGCCTATGCAATAAAGGTTTTCGACTCCTCGTATGTAGATGCGGCCGTTCACAAAGGCCGGCGAGGCGTGACACCTTTCGCCCAGCTCGCACCTTTTCAATTCCTTGTACTTGGGCATAGCCTCGGCGATTATCATAACGCCTTTCTCGGTAAGCAGGTACAGCTCGTCGCCGACGATGCTCGGCGAAGCGAAAAAGTCCTCTCTTATATCCTCTTCCCAGAGTTTTTTCCCGTCCTGTGCGTTGAAGCAGAGCGCCAGGCCGTCGGTGTTGAGGACAAAGACATATTCGCCGTTGCTTACGGGGCTGCAAATATCGGGCCCCGGCTCATCTACGCTCCATGCGACGTGGGTCTTTGTCACGTCGCCTTTTCCATTGGTTCTTATGGCGGCTATCTTGCTGTACGGCTCGGCGACAAAGGCTAATCCTTTTGCGTAGATTGGCGATGCGGCGATGTCTCCGGCGAGGCACTCGGCCCGCCAGATTTCCGCCCCGGTATTGGGATCGAAGGCCATGACGTTCGGGTCGGCGGCGGCGATTATCTGAATTCCGGTTTCGGTCTGCGCCAGTATGGGGGAGCACCAGGAATTAGCGACGGGGCGTTTGGCCTCCCAGACGATCCGGCCGGAAAGGCCGTCGAAGGCGAATAGCCTCGATTTGCCGGATTCGGCGTCGCCCTGGTCGTATTGGACGATCACCATATTCCTGAAGGCATCGAGCGAGGAGGCGTAGCCGTATGTATTGTCGGGTATGCCCAGGCTTTTGGTCCAGAGGCTGCGGCCGGAGAAATCAAAGCAGGCCAAATCGCCGGTGACAAAGATTGCATAGACCCGTTTGCCGTCTGTGGCCATAGATGAAGCGGCGAAGCCGGTGTCCTCCATCACATTGAACTCTTCATCTTTGGACTTTGGCAAAGTCCGCTTGACGTCGCCGGTCCAGAGCAGATTTCCGGAGGCGGCATCGAAGCAGAAGACGTTGAGCCGGTTCGGATCGCCGCCTGAGAGGAAGACGCGGTCGCCCCAGACGATAGGGGAATTATTGCCTTTCGCCGGCACTTTCGCTTTCCAGAGGATGCCCTGGCCGGACTTGCCGTCCCATTGGTCGGGGATGTTGGCGTCGGCGGTTATTCCGGCGCCTTCGGGCCCGCGGAAGCGGTGCCAGTTCCGCCTGATTTCCTGCTGTGTAGGGTAGGATGCGTCAACCACCTCAGCCGCGCCGAAATCAACATGCGGACTCACAACGAGAAACAGAACAACGACTCCAGCGAGAATCAAAGCGCCGGCCACCGACCACCTCGCCAGGGCGGCCTGGTGTATCTGCTCGCTGCCCCCGGCTTGCTGTGACTGAGGAATCGGCATCTTTTTTCTGAGAGTATCGGCCAGCTTCACGGCGAGAAGGAAGACGGCCAGGCTCGCGAGGAGTAGGTAAGCGCCCATGCGGGTGAAATTCGCCCTTGGGAGACGGGAGCGTCTGAACTCTATGTCCGCGAAGCGAATCTCATCGGTCAAAGCCTGCTTATCGACAGAGTCTTTGCCGATCTCTATTTTGAGAGTCTCCAGCCTCTTCTCTATTCTGCTTTCATAGACCCTGCCCTGGACGTAGTTTGCCGCGATTAGCGTAAGAATGACGATTGAGAAAACGGCGCCTATCAAGGCGGTGGATACGGCGGCTTTGTGCCAGAGGCTCGCACTGAGAGCTTTACGGGAATCGTTATTGCCATGGGAAACCATAATTTTCAGCGAACCTCCTTTTCAGTCTTGCTTAGTCTAAGGCGTTCTCTGGGGCAGTATTTGAAGCATCGGGCGCAGGCCAGGCAGCCGGCCCTGTCGGCCTCGTAGTCGGTCCTTTTCCGCCATACCGAGACGGCGATTAGTTTGACGCCGATAACAAGGCCCATAAATGCGCCGAGGAGCCGGCCTCCAAGAGTGAAGCTTTCGCGGATAACCGAAGCCCTCTGATAGAGGCTTTCGATTGTCTCGCCGGTAGCGCGAAAGGCGGTGCTGGGGTCGGTAATATCGTTGACGTCGCCGGCTTCTTCGAGGTAAATGCGCTCGGCCAATCGGACGGTGGGGTGCATACGGGATGTTACGTTTTTGAGGCGCGAGCCGCCCCATCCGCACAGAAGAATCAGAACGGGTATCAGCAGTATCAGAAACGCAAGTCTCTTTTTG
>DATEBC010000046.1:0-4432 GCA_035288065.1 Sedimentisphaerales bacterium
CAGACCGAGCTCGAATGCGGACGAGAAATAGTCCTGATGATCGATAGTCTCACGCGGCTCGGAAGAGCCTTCAACAACAGGCGACGAGGCGGAAATGGCCGGCGAGGCCCAACTATGAGCGGAGGACTCGAAGCCGGCATCCTCGAAGTGCCGCGCCGTCTCTTCGGACTGGCCCGCAACGTCGAGAACGGAGGCTCAGTCACCATTATCGCAACCTGCCTGATAAACACCGGCTCCCGAATGGATCAGCTCATCTTCGAAGAGTTCAAGGGAACAGGCAACAGCGAGATCGTACTCGACAGGACTCTGGCCGAAGCAAGAATCTTTCCCGCCATCGACATCCCAGCCAGCGGAACCCGAAAGGAAGCAGTACTCTATGGCCCGGAGCATATCAAGGGCCTGGCAACGCTCCGCCGAGTCATCTCCAACTACAGCCCCAGAGGCGCAATGGAATCCCTCTTCAAGCTCCTCAAAAAGTACCCCAACAACGCCGAATTCCTCGAAAGAATGTCCGCAAACCAGTGATATTCGACTGATTCAGTCGTGTTGTCGGTGTTGCCCGTCACGAATTGAGAATTGTCGCCGCCCCACTTCTTCGGCCCGGACTTCATCCCCCGTCATTGCGAGGAAGCCTGCCCTGAGCGCAGTCGAATGGGTGCCAATCTCATAACGCATCGAACAGCTTGCTAAACCTATCATCACTCGCTGTCACAG
Source organism: Sedimentisphaerales bacterium (assembly GCA_035288065.1). Classification (GTDB taxonomy): domain Bacteria; phylum Planctomycetota; class Phycisphaerae; order Sedimentisphaerales; family Anaerobacaceae; genus JAFGCD01. Next base: position 715 of record DATEBC010000046.1, read on the forward strand.
ACCGGCGCAATTCGGCCCAATTCGCCGATGAAACGTGAAAAAAAGCCTTGTTAAATCCGGCTCCCTGCAGATAATAGCACATATAGAGCCCAACGACCCTGGGGCCAAAGATAAATGCCGGATTTTGAGTAAACCCGGCATTTCAGGCAAATGCAGCTTATTAGGAGAAGAGATGTTATGAGCGAAACAACGAAGAAAAGCACATCACGTCGAGATTTCTTGAAAAGTAGCAGCCGCATAGTCGCGGCCTCGGCCCTGGCGGCAGGGATCGCGCCCAACCTCTATGCCGCCGGAGGCGACACAATAAAACTCGCCCTGATCGGCTGCGGAGGCCGAGGCACAGGCGCAGCCTCGGACGCCCTGTCCGTCAAGAACGGGCGGACAAAGCTGGTCGCGATCGCAGATGTCTTCCAAAGCCGCCTTGACAACAGCTACAAAAACCTCAGCGGACGAGGCCCCGACCGGGTGGACGTGCCAAAGAGCCGTCAGTTTCTCGGCTTCGAAGGGTATAAGGAGGCAATGGCCTGTCTCGACAAAGGCGATGTGGTCATTCTCGGCACCCCGCCGGCATTTCGTTGGGTCCACTTCACGGAGGCTATAGAGAGAGGCCTAAATGTATTTATGGAAAAGCCCGTCACAGTGGATGGCCCCACAACTAAGAGAATGATCGACCTGGCCAAGCAGGCCGCGCAGAAGAACCTCAAGTGCGGCGTCGGCCTGATGGTCCGCCATTGCCGAGGCCGACGGGAGCTCAAAGAACGCATCGACAGCGGCGAAATCGGCGAGATCATCCTCATGAGGGGCTACCGAATGGGCGGCCGCGCTGCAACCTGCGGACGCAAGCCGAACAATGTCAGCGACGTCCTCTACCAGGTCCAGCGATTCCACAGCTTCCTCTGGGCAAGCGGCGGCATGTACAACGACTACTATATCCACCAGATCGACGAGCTGTCCTGGATGAAGGGCGCCTGGCCCGTCGAGGCGCACGCCCTCGGCGGACGTCACTATCGCGGCGACCAGGTGGACCAGAACCTCGACACCTATGACGTCGAATACACCTATCCCGACGGCGCCAGGCTCTTCTATCAGGGCCGCAATATGTCCGGCTGCACGGGCGGTTTCTCCAGCTTTGTCCACGGCGCAGAGGGATCGGCAATAGTCTCCAAGTCCAGCCACACCCCGGGCAAGGTATGCACCTATAAAGGTCACAACATGGCCGAATCAGACATTATATGGAGATACCCCCAGCCAGAGAAGAATCCCTATCAGCTCGAATGGGACGACCTTATCGACGCCATCCGCAACGACAAGCCCTACAACGAGATCGAGCGAGGCGCCATCGCCAGCATGGTAAGCTCCATGGGCCGAATGGCCGCACACACGGGCCAGGTAATCACTTATGACCAGATGCTAAATTGCCCGCACGAGTTTGCCCCCGATGCCGACAAGCTCACAAACGACGGACCCGCACCGGTGCCCGCAAACGCCGACGGAACATATCCCGTCCCCCAGCCGGGCATCCTAAAAGACCGCGAATACTGAACGGAATCGTCAAATAATTGAAATGTACTTAACTCCAAATACGTCTAATGAGGTAGCTATGGCAACTATAGAGAAAAAGGACAAGAAATCGGGAACTACGAGGCGCGATTTTCTAAAGGCATCGACCGTTGCCGCCGTCTCGGGGTCACTTGGCATCGGCAACAGCGTTTTCGCCGCCGGCAGCGATATTATTCGGGTCGGCATGGTCGGCTGCGGCGGACGCAATACCGGTGCCGCGGACCAGGCGCTGACCGCCGACAAAGGCGCCAGACTCGTTGCGATGTGCGATATCTTCATGGACCGCGTCAAGCACAAACGCGATATCATCAAGCAGCAAAAGGCCGATCAGGTCGTTGTGGACGACGACCATTGCTTTGCCGGCTTCGACGGCTATAAGCACGTGATCGAGTCGTCCGACGTCGTGCTCATTGCCAACGCCGCCAAGTTCCACCCGCTCCACGCCATGACCGCGATCAAGGCCGGCAAGCACGTCTTCGTCGAGAAGCCTCACGGAACCGACCCGGCCGGCGTCAAGCTGATGCAAAAGGCCGCCGACCTGGCCAAAGAAAAGGGCCTGTCAATGGTCTCAGGCCTGCACAGCCGCTATCACACCGGGTACGCGGAAACCGTCAAGCGCATACACGACGGCGCCATCGGAGATATAATCTCCATCGAAGAGAACTTCCTTCGCGCTCCTTATGCGGTAATCGACCGTCAGCAAGGCCTCACCGAGCTCCAGTGGCAATGCAGCACACAATACCACTTCCGCTGGCTCTCAGGGGACGATGTCCCGCAGTCGCTGGTGCACAACATGGACCGTGCCAGTTGGGCAATGGGCAACAAGGTCCCGGTCAAGTGTCACGGCCTCGGCGGACGATCCTCAATGACCGACCCCATCTACGGCGATGTATTCGACCATCATTCCGTGATCTATGAATGCGACAACGGCGTGCGAATCTATGCCTTCTGCCGTACCACAACCGGATGCTACGACGATTCTTCCAGCGTCGTGCTCGGCAGCAAGGGCAAGGCCGATATCACCAGAGCCAGAATCTGGGGCCAGACCAACTGGAAATGGGACGGCGACTGCAATCCCTACCAGATTGAGCACGACAGGCTCTTCGCCGGCATCCGCGCCGCAAAGCCCGTCAACAACGGCGACTACATGGCCCGAAGCACAATGGTCGGCGTGATGGGCCAAATCTCCTGCTATACCGGCAAGGAGGTCACCTGGGACCAGGTAAATCAGTCCGATTTCTACTACCCGCCCAAGCCCGAAGACTGCCGCGACGATATGGAGCCGCCCGTCAAGCCCGGCCCGGACGGAACCTATCCCGTCCCAAAACCAGGTGCTACAAAAATGATATAATTTGAGGAGATTGAAGAAGATGAGTATGAGTCGCATCGTCAGTTGCGTTGTTGCATTGGTATTCTGTCCGGCCTTTATAGCCCCTGCCGCCGTCTTGGACGCTGACAACCTTCCCAAGAAGTACACCGAGACCATCACTGATGAGAACGGCGCCAAGTTGAGCTTGGAGATGGTGTTCATTCCCGGCGGCGAATTCCTGATGGGCAGCCCTGCCGATGAACTCGGACGAGCTCAAGACGAAGGCCCGCAGCACCAGGTCAAGCTCGAACCCTTCTACCTTTGCGCCACCGAGACCACAATCGAGCTTTTCATGGCCTATTATCAGGAAACCAATACGCCCAAGAAGACACACCTCGGAGACCAGCCGGAGGAGAAGGAAAGCGACGACATCGATGCGATTACAGGCCCTACCCCCGTCTATGGAGACCTGACGATGGGCTATTCCGAGAAGAATCCCGCCATCGGTGCGAGCTGGAAAAATGCCGCCATGTTCTGCAAATGGCTCTCTAAGAAGACAGGCAAGGAATATCGCCTCCCCACAGAGGCGGAATGGGAATACGCCTGCCGCGCCGGCGCCAAAACCGCCTACGGCTTCGCGGACAACCCCGATGCGACAATACTCAAGACTGCCGCCTGGCATAAGACCAATTCCGGCCACGAACCGCACGAAGTCGGCAAGACAAAGCCCAACGCCTGGGGTCTCTACGATATGGCCGGCAACGTCCGCGAATGGGTGTGTGACTTCTACAGCCCGACAGGATATGAAGAAGCCGCCAAAGAGAACCCCGCCCTGAATCCGAAGGGGCC
>DATEBC010000047.1:0-3535 GCA_035288065.1 Sedimentisphaerales bacterium
AAATCGGAACTCATCAGCTCAATCTCTTGGGCGAGGGATTTCTCGAATTTCTCCTTGTCACCAACCTGAAGCGCGTACTTGAAAACGAACAGCGAATCAGGCTCCGTCGAGAATGAGAAGGCCAGGTGGTCCCCCATCGCATCGAACGAATCGCTCATCATTTCCTTTAGCTTGTTTATTTCATCGTCCGATGCGCTGCCGAGGAGCTTGAGCAAGTCGAGGGATCGGATGTAGTCCTTCTTCAAGGCCGGGGAGTTGGCCCTGAAGGCCAGATTCATCATCGCTCCGTCTTCGAGGTAGCCGAGCAGCTTGTTCTTCTTGGCGCCCCCGGGGGCGGCGACGAATGCCTCGGCAAGCTGCGTGCCTTCTTTTGCCACGACGGTCTCGATTACGTTCAGGGCATCCTCGCCGGGGTCGATCGCGATACTAACGTATTGTATCTCATCGGCCAAGACATTGCCCACCGCAGCGTACATATCGATAACCGGGTCGGGGTCCGGCATCAAGCCTCTTTCGCCAGGGCCCATCATCTTGAACTGTTTTTTTATCTCTTCGATTTTGGCCGACAAGAACGGACAGAAGGTCTGTTTGGCAACCTGGATGTTGGCGTAAGCCCAGATAGGCTGCCCGGCGGCGCGCTTGTAATCGGCCCCCGCGATGGCGCTGCGCAGGCCCGGAGTTTTGTTGGCAAGCAGCTTCTTGGCTTCAACGAGCTTGTCGTAATCGTTCTCCCAGCATAGAAGGGCAAACTTTCCCGCTTTTGTCACTAATGGGCCGTGTCCGCCGCCGGCCTTTGAGATGCCCTTATCATCGGGCTGCGAGATATCGGGGCTTTCGCTGAGCAGCTTCTCGTAGTCGGTGATGGGGACAAGGACGCCTACGAAGATATTGGCCAGGGGATTATCCTGCTGAGCCTCGCCGGGAAGGACCAGAGCGAAGAGGGCGAAACTGCCTTCCTTTTCAACATTATTCCACTGGTCGCCTTCGAGAAATCCGGCCAGTTTCATCGGCAGCGGCAACAGACCCTGAGCGAATTTGTCGATGGAGTCGAGTGTGGCCTGCAGGTTATTGACTCGGACGCAGAAGATCGCGTCCTTTGGAATCAGCCGCATCAGGGCCTCAGACGCGCCTTTGCTTTTCTTCTCCGCCCGAGCCGCCGGCGGCGACAAGAACAAAACGGCCAGAGAGAGAATCAATGCGGTTGTAAGGGTGTGTTTCTTCATTTTTGTTCCCTTCCAAATATGTTAATGTTGGCCTTTTGAAGCCTCCTCATAAACGGCATGGGGCTTTACTGGGCGTTAGTATAACGGCAGCGGCAAGTAGGGTTCAAGCGGTAAATTATCGAATTTGGCCTCCTGCACTGTGGGCGCGGCTAAGGGGCGGTAGTAATTACTACCATCGCAGATTACTGCCAGGGCGTTGAAGGGCCGAGCGAAAGGAGCTTCTTGCGGAGGTATTGGTCGGGCGTTATGATGTCCTGCCCGGATTCGAGCAGCTTTCGGATTAGGTGTTCATAGGCGTTTACCGCGACCAAATAAGTGTCCGTCTCGTAATACCGGGGTTTTGGCTTGGCGTATCGGCGCATCTCCATCTCGCGCCGCAGATCGAACAGGTCGATACCCGCCGGGCTGGGAAGATGGTTGATGTAGAGCAGGTTGTCCCAGTTCCAGAGGATCCTGACCCGCTTGATCCAGTCGTCGGGCCGGGTAATATGCCCGCGCATCATCTCGAAATATTCTTCGGTTGTATTTAGCTCGAACCACCAGGGCGACAGCGAAAGGTTGCAGCCCATATCGAGAATCTTATCCATCTCGACCATCGAGTAGTGGGAAGTGAACGCCTTGTACTTCTTCTCGGCGACCCAGGGTTTCTCGTTGAGGACTTTCACCGGCGAGTACAGCCAGGCCCCGGATTCGATTTGGCCGCCGTCGCAGAAATCGAGCAGCTCGGTCCGCTCGCAGCATTCGAGGATGATCACGGCGTCGGGGTTGATTGCCCGGATACGCTGCCCCATCGTCGTGACGAGGTTGATTGCCCCGCTGTTGAAGGAGCTTTTGTGCTTGGGGTCGTGGTCTTTGAGGTCCCACTGGCATCCGTAGGAATCGAGGTGGAAGCCGTCCACGCCGAAATCGCGGGCGAGCCTTTCGGCGACGCTGATAATGTATTCGGCCCAGCCCGACCCTTCGCCGGGCCACATCAGGTAATACCTGGCGTTGCCGTAATATGTCTGCGGATTGCCTCTTTCATTCTTCATGCACCAGGCCTTGCCGTACTTTAGGCCGACGTCGCTTGTCCTGGTGATGATGAAGGGCTCCAGGTAGAGTATGATCCTGCCGCCTTGTGCGTGGAGCCTTGCGACGCCTTCCTTGAAAGCCTCATCGCCTCCGAGGTCGGTTCGTATCTGGTAGTCGCCCTTGTTGCCGGCGTAATCGGGATGCCAGTAGCTGATCAGATAGACGCAGTTGCAGCCCAGCTTGCGGGCCTCGTCCAAGAGTACGGGCAGATTGCGAAACGTCCCGAGCTTCTTATGTATGTCGTCGCTGGGAAACTTCATCAAGGGCCCACCCGCGCCGGAGAGATCGAAGGATGCGTAGATCGAGCGAGTCTGCCTCCACCACTGCGGCGACTCAACACCCAAAGCATTGGAGCTGCTCAGCAACGTTGTCAGAACGGCAAATACTACTGAGGCCTTCTTCATTTCTCAGGCCCTCAAGACCGGCACCCCGTTACAACTATATTCGCGCGATGTCATTGCGAGGCCCTAAGGGCCGAAGCAATCTCCAACCGCTCGAAAGCAAGAGATTGCCACGTCGTCCCTAAGGGACTCCTCGCAATGACGATGTTTACAAAATCAAGTCTGACAGAGTACAAGCATTTTTCTTAGTACAGCGTGAAATTGAATTCCGTTCCGAGTCGGGCGGGGCCGGGCTGCCTCTTGCCCTTTGCGTTCTCGTAGATATATACTGCGTTTGTTGTGACTATCATCGCATCGGGCACGCCGTCGCCGGTCATATCGCCGGTCAGCATGCTTCTCTCGCCCTTTGCGGTCGGCTCTTCGCCGGGGGTGACAAAGGCGCCGATGCGACGGCCTTTGTGGTTGTAAAGGGCGCCGTTGTGGCTTACGAGGATTTCATCGACCCCATCCCCCGTCCAGTCGAGCAGGCAATGATGTCGGCAGTAGCCTGAGACGATTTGGCCGAGGAGGTTTCCGAATTCGTCAAGCACCCAGAGCAGACTCTTGCCGAGCGGCTGATGGTCGATATCGACTACGATTTGAGGCTCTCGCCCGTCGGGCAGAATTTTGCCGACATCGATAGATTCGAAATGATGCCCGGCCACCTCCCAGAGCGTCCTGCCGTTGCCGTCGATCATTGCGATGTTGTCGGCCCCGCAGCAGGTCAGAACGATGCGAAATTCTTCAGGCTTGGCGCCTTTGCGATAGACTCGGGCGCAATCGAGATGCCCGCGAGCCTGATCGACTTTCTCGGATTTGAAGACCCATCGGACGGCGCCGTCGTGATTCAGCATTGCGTAG
>DATEBC010000048.1:0-5105 GCA_035288065.1 Sedimentisphaerales bacterium
AAAGGACGACGTAGTTTATGATCTTGGCTCGGGCGACGGACGCATCGCGATCGCGGCGGCGCGTGATTGTGGCGCCCGCCGAGCGGTCGGCATCGAGATTGATCCCAACCACGTCCGCCAAAGCCGGGAAAACGCACGGAAAGCCAGAGTGAAAGGCCGGGTCGAGTTTATTCAGGGTGATTTGTTCACGACCGATTTCCGGCAGGCCGACGTCGTTACCCTCTTTCTGGGCCACGAGCCGAATATCAAGCTCCGCCCCAAAATGCTTACGGCTCTCAAGCCCGGGACGCGCATCGTCTCACATCAATTCGGCATGGGCGAGTGGCAGCCGGACAAGGCGTTTACGGTCCGCACGGTCTATCTTGGAATGTGGGGCGAGTTTGAGAATCGGTTCAGGAACAATCCACGCGTACCCGACTACGACGCCAATGAGAGTCACTTTGGGACCACCGAGAAGATCATGATGTGGATAGTGCCCGCTCCCGTCGCCGGCATCTGGCGGGGAAAGATCGAGACAGAGGATGGGCCGCAAGACCTCAGATTGATCCTGCATCAGCGCCTCTCAGAGGTCGATGGGAAATTCCAGCTTTCGGGCAAGACCAATCTGGCCGGAGGCGTGCACGTTGACCTATGGGGCAGCCACATACGCTTTTGGTGCAGGCCCGACAACATGCCTTATGGCCGGTTCGAGCTAAGGTTCGACGGGCACGTCCACGAAAACACGATGCAGGGGACAATGGCGGTGGTGGATGAGGGCCGGATTCAGGAATGTGAATGGAAGGCCCAGCGAGGCAAGGCGGACTTCGCCGGCACGTGGGAGTGGCCCTGCGCATCCGGACCACGCTCGGTGCAACTGCGTATTGAGCAACGCGATGGTCCGTTAATTGCGACGTATCTGGACCAGGATCGAACCTTGCCTGTAACTGATTTCTACGATTGCGGGGGAGGGTTCTACTTCACCCTGCTGATCGGCCGCCATGGAGACAGCATCAGAATCACGGAGGATACGGGCTGGCTGATCGGCGAAGCCGTCCTCGATAACGGCGCGCTCGAAGGCAAGATCGAGTTTCACCCTTACACAGACGCAGACGTGCCCCGCGCGCCCGGCGGGGCAGGGGCATACAAGCCCGTGATTCAGAATTGGGCGCCCCGGCTGGTTAAGCCATGAGGGTATGATGCGTCATCGGCCTCGGCATTGGAACCCCTTGATTATTCGGTCGTCAGGGTTATTATGGCTCGTCATTCCCCCCATTCTTGTCATTCCCGCCACTCTTGTCATTCCCGCGAAATGGAACATCCGCCAGTGGCGGAGCGGGAATCCAGAGCCTTGTTTGCCGTGAAAGGATTGTAAGCGGGTTTTCCGCCTACAATATCCAAATGCACCCTTCGCCCCTTGGGGGGCTTTGCTACTTGCCTCCCAAAGCCTGATTTGGTATCCTTGGCGCCGACGTTTGACAATAGACTACCCTGCGTTTCAGGAGATATTGACGTATGCGAAGAATCGTTTTTGCCTGCCTGACCCTGTGCAGCCTCTGCATCGCAGCATCTAAGTACGCCCCCACTTCGGACTACAAGGTCAGGAAGATCGAAGGCTTCAAGGTCCTCGTCAACAGAGAGCTGATAGACGAACACCCTCAACTCGCCAAAGATACGTTGAAGCTGCTCAGATTCCAGCTCTATCAAATGACCCGCGTCGTGCCTAAGAAGGCCCTCGAGCAGCTCCGCAAGATAGCCGTCTGGGTCGAGTACGCCCACCCGCGTCACCCCTGCATGTGCTATCACCCAAGCAGGGACTGGCTCATCGAAAACGACTTCAACCCGGAAAAAGAGCGGAGCGTCGAAATCGCCAACGCCCGCACTTTTCTGGAATGGACCGTCGCACAGCCCTGGATGGTCCTGCACGAATTCGCCCACGGCTACCATCACAACGTCCTCGGCTACGACAACCCCGAAATCCGCAAGGCATACAACGACGCCGTCAAGAGCAAGAAATACGAATCCGTCCTCCACATCAACGGCAGAAACCAAAAAGCCTACGCCCTGAACAACGACCAGGAATACTTCGCCGAATCATCCGAAGCATTCTTCGGCACTAACGACTTCTACCCATTCGTCAAATCCGAACTGCAACACCACGACCCAAACATGCACGACACCCTAAAAAAACTCTGGTCCAGAGATGGCGACGCACCCTTAACCGAACGCACAACAACAAATCCGACGGAGGCCCGACCGTAAGCTTGTCCCACAGGGGGGAGGGCTTATAATCTCTCCCCCGCTCTGTCCCCCTTCATACTCCGCGTGTGCAATTCGGTTGCACACGCCGTTTCCCGTCATTTTTACCATATTCTCTGGGAAAACCCGTCCTTTTTCAACGATGCACCGGGAAAACCCAGCCAGTGTGAATGTCTTGGCACGGGGTTCAAGTGGAAAAACTCTGTTTGATTTTGTGAGAGGCTCCTTTCGATTCTGTAAATCCAATAGCCTAATCAAAAGGAGCCTCTCACTCATCAAAATTCCAAATAACCCCGTTCTATACACCCAATTGCGACACAGCCTGGAAGCGAAGGGTGACAGGCAGGGGCGATATTGGGCCTATTTCTCGGCCGTTGAGGCTTCTTCGGCTGCTTTATCCTGGAGGTAATATTTTCGATGCAGCACGCCTCGGGTCAGCCAGCCTGCGCCCACGCCAAAGACCACGAAGGCTACGACAACTTCGGGCTCCCTTCCGAAACCTCCGCACCAGATAACGCCAAGCCCGATAATGACCATTGCGACGCCCCCAGAGACGTACCTGATCCACGCCGGGCCGACGGGTTGCGGTTTGAGGGGCATAATCTCAGACAGGGGAACGCCCTTTTCGATGGCTGCCATAATCTGGCGATGATCGAGGCGCTTCTTGAGATAGTGCAAAATGACGGCCAGAATCAGGGGGCTTACCGAAGCCAGCACTATGAGAGATATGCCAATTGCGTGAGGGTCGATTTCTGCCAAGCATTGTGAGGTTATCATAATTTGCTCCTTTCAGGTATTGGTCTTATTACCTTATTCTAATTGTGCCTTTGTGTGTTCTAAGATAGACTTCTCCGACACAGATGAGCTGGCCGGGATTCAGCATTTCTACGATTTTGCGTTTATTTGCCTTTGCTACGACAGTCAAGGGCAGGTCCGTCCTTATAGAGGCGTTGTTTGTCCAGGCCGGCTTCAAGTAGCAGTTGGTTTTCATTGTTGGCTTCCTTCGTAAGTATCAGATTTCGATTTCATTTGGTTTCTGCGTGTTAGTCGCGGGTTAGGCGGGAGCGGTTTCAGAAAATGCGTGATTTTTTCACTTTTCCTCGGCATTATTATTGTTTGCAGCTTCCGATGGGTCCATTCCGCTGATTCTGGGGAAATTTTGAAACCCGTCCGGGCCGGGCCGCGACCAACTGTAAACGTTAAAGAGTGCATGCTTGGTTGAGAAGTCAATTGGAACAACAGGAAAAGGACAACTGGTTGACTCTGCTTCGCAGCCGCGATCATCAGGCATTCGGCGAGTTCATTGATAAATACAAAGAGACGGTTTTTCTGTGCTGCCGGCGGCTTGGGCTGAGAGAGGATGAAGTCGAAGATGTTGCCAGCGAGACGTTTATGGCGGCTTACAAGGCTTTGAGCCGGTACGGCGGGCGCTGCGAATTGGATACATGGGTCTGGAGTATAGCGTATCGCAAAGGAATAGACCACCTGCGAAGGAATCGCCGGCAGCGTCAGCTCGTGGCCGAAGCCGGGCAGGGTGCTGTCGAGGGTACTGAGGCAGGGCCTGCGACAGCCTTACAGGGCAGAGAACTCGAAAAAGTGGTCTGGGAGGCCGTCGGGCGGCTGCCGAGGCTTTGGGCTTTGGCCGTAATACTGCACTATCGTGAGGGAAAGAGCGTTGCAGATATTGCCAAAATAATGGATAATAAGGAAAATACGATCAAGACATATTTGTTCAGGGGCCGGGAAAAGTTGAGGGAGATGTTGGCCGGGCCCTTTGGAGAAGATACCGATGCCTGCAGACAATAGAAATGAAGATAAGTTTGACGAGATGCTGAGTGCGGCGTTGCGGCGGCATTGTGAAGCTGTGCCTGTGGATTTCACCGAGAGGATGCTGGAACAGGTCCGAGAACTCCACGGGAACAGAGTATTGGCGCAAGTCGTTTTGCAGGAAAGACTTGCCTTGACGGCGAGTGTTGTGCTCGGCGGCCTGGCGATTCTTGGCGCGGTGTTTTTCCCGGCAAGGATAGTTGCTATTCTGCGGAGTATCGGCGAGGGCCTGGTCGGATACGGGGGGGGGCTGGCCGGCAAAATTCCTCAGGCCATCGATGTTTTCGGCCTTGAGTGGCAGTTTTACACGGTTCTGGCGGTTTTGCTGGCCTTTGCAGTGTGCTGTCTAATGGGTCTGGTATTCGGTGATCGGGTGAAGATGGTCTGAGCGGCCAGACAACGCAGGGCAATCGACTGGGCTGCTATCGGGCTGGATGGCCCGACGGAGGGATGTTCTCGAATCTTGAAAATACGCCTGATTTGGCGTTTTTTCTGGACGAACCCTATTGCATTTGGTATAATGTAACCGCATTATGAAATCGGTGATGTTTGCTTCTTGCACGGGGTAGATTCTCTATGATTTCGTGCGGGACAAGTGAGGACCTGTGGCCGTATTTCTGCTTCACTCGCATACTGCGGTAGTTGCGCAATTCGCAGCGCGGATTGCCGAAACCTTTTTTGACGTAGCCTGTTTTTGGGCTTTTTCGGGAAGGATGTAATGCCGAATCCAAACGTTGTGCTTATGGCGTATCGCCCCGTGTATGTTCTCCGCCGGACCTTTTGGGTCCCTACCGGTCGCACGACGTTAAGAAGCCTGCTATTCCTGTCGAAAACAATAGTGTTTGCAACTTTGCTCATATATTATATTCGGTTCTCATCCAAAAAAGTTGGTGAATAATAACGGCTGTTTTGACTTAACTCTTTTGGATTTAACGCTTTAAGGCAACAGCATGTATAGGTATAATGTCATTGCTATCGGGGAGGATAGGGCAACGCTGGGAAGCGAACCGAGCGCCTCGATAGCGGCATACAGCAGGGGGCGG
>DATEBC010000049.1:0-3876 GCA_035288065.1 Sedimentisphaerales bacterium
GTAATATTGGCTTGTATCTGAAAGGCAGTGCGAATGTATGATCGCCCGAGGGCCTATGTTATTATTGCAGGTGTGATGTGCTCTGCGCTGCTGACCGGCTCCGGTTGCGAGAAGTCCAATAACGCCCTCAACCTGTACCTCGACGGCATATTGCTGACCGAATACGACGATCACGCCCAGGCCGTTCAGAAGCTCGAGCAGGCGGTAAAAGAGGATAAGAAATTTTGGTATGCCTGGTCCGTGCTCGGTGAAGTTTATGAAAAGTTGGAGGACTACCCCAACAGCGTCGCCTCATATCAGAAGGCCACCGAGATCAATCCGAATTCTCTCAAGGACTTCATGAATCTCGGGCGGGTCTATACGCTAATGAAAGAGCTCACAAAAGCGGTTGATGCTTATGTCAGGGCCTGCGGGATCGACCCTAATCACCTCCAGGCGCACTTCGAGGCCGCGAAATGTTACGTCGAGCTGGAGGACTACGACAACGCCTTGAATTACGGTCGGCGAGCCGAGCAGATTGACCCGAATGTTGCCGAGGTCCAGTTGTTGCTGGCCGAGGTTTACCAGTGGCGGGAGGACTTCGAGGAGGCAGTCAAGTCCTACAAGCGCGTCCTGGAGCTCGACAGCAAAAATCCCGATGCCCTGACGTTCCTGGCGCTGGCCTATATAAAGATGGAGTACTATGGGCCTGCCAGAGAGCTGCTGACATTGGCCGTCGAGGCACAGCCGGACAACGCCAAGGCGTATAAGTATCTCGGGTACTCTCTGCTGAAACTGAACGCTGTCGATGAGGCGGTAGCAGCCTACGAAAGCGCTCTTGCCATAGACCAAAAGGACTGGGAGACCCTCAGATCGCTGGGCGTGGCGTATATGTTGAAGGCTATAAGCGCCGCCGATGAGAATTTCAAGGCAAAAGCTGTCGAGCAGTGGCGACTCTCGCTCCAGATCAAGCCGGATCAGCCCGACAGCGAGACGATGGTTAGACTGATAGAGAAATACTCGAACGGAGAATGAGTGGTGTTGGTCCGCAGTCCGGCGGACGACCGAACAGCAGCATTATTGCCTATGACAGAGTCGATAAAAGAGCCAGCTGAGACACCGTCCCCTCCAGAGAGCACGTCCCGTATCCGGCATTTCATTTCACAGGGCCGACGACCGAGCGCCAAGGCCCAGGTGCTATTCTGGGGCCTGTTGGCGGCGGGCCTGGGGGTGGACCTGTGGAGCAAGAAGGCGGTTTTCGACCGGCTGCCCGGCCAGGGTGATCTCCTCGTTGTGATCGATGGGGTGCTGAATTTCGTGCACGCACAGAACAACGGGGCGGCTTTCGGAATATGCGCCAACCAGCCATTCTTCCTCGGCGCGGCGTCAATTATTGCACTGGTCTTTGTTCTTGGCTATTTCTACCTCTGTGCCGCAAAACAAACGCTCGTTCACATTGCCTTGGGCGTGCTGGCGGCGGGAATCTGCGGAAACCTTTACGACAGGCTCTTCAACGAGGGATGCGTCCGCGACTTCATCGACGTCTATATAACCATCTCCGGACGCGAGCGCCACTGGCACACGTTCAACGTCGCCGATGCGCTGCTTTGCATTGGCGTGGGTCTGCTGATTATCTGGACCGGCTCTACGGGCAAGCCAGATCAAAGACGTGCTCGGCTACATAAATAGGAACCTGCCGGGCCACCCCGAGCGCTATCGCATCCGACGGACGAGCATCAATCTCCACCGTCCGACCGTTCAAACTCACATATATCATGGCGAAAAACGTGTGATGACGCAGGTCGCTTATGACGATCTTCTCCGTCTTGGCGCCGAGTGCTTCGATTATGTTGCCCAACAAATCGTGCGTCATGGGGCGGGGCGGCTCGATGCCTTTCAGCCGGCGGTCGATGGCCAGAATCTCCACTATCCCGATAACGATCGGAAAGCTGCGCTTGCCGTTCTTCTCTTTTATCACGATTATCTGCTGGTCGGATTGCTCGTCGATGACAATTCGCGACAGTTCAGCTTCCAATTCCATCTTTCACCGCCTTGTTTGCCTGCTTACGCGTCCAGTTCCGCAAGATGCTTCTCAATAGTCTCTAACTGCTTCGACAACTCATCGAGCTTGTCCCTTGCTTGAGCTACGACTCCGGGTTTGGCCCTGTTCACAAAATCCTCGTTATTAAGCTTGGCCTCCACCGCCGCCCTGGCTTTCTCGACCCTGTCTCTTTCTTTCTCCAGTTTGAGGCGCTCGGCCTGCAGGTCGATTGCGTTGTGCACATATACTTCTATTGTATCGGCCAGGCCGATCGCGGCGTTTGCCGGCTTTTCAATTTCGGCGCCGGCCCTGAATTCTCTCAGGCAACCCAGGTGCTCGATGAGCTGCGCATTTCGGCCCAAGACCTCAGCCTCTTCAGCGCCGGACTTGACCGATACGGCCAGCCGCTCCTTATGAGGAATGTTCCTGTTGCTTCTAATATCCCTTATCGCCCTGATAACGGCTTGCACAGTCTCAATCTCTTTCTCAGCACCGCCGTCCGTTGGCAATTCGATTCTAATAGGCCATTGGGCGACGACCAGCGCAGCCGAGCTCTTCGCCTCTGTTATGCCCGCAAGACCGCGGTTCGGGGCTATTTCGTTCAATCTCTGGAAGATACCCTCGGTGATGAACGGGATAAACGGGTGCAGCAGCCGCAAGGTCTGGTCCAGAACGAAGGCGAGGATATTTTGCGTGACAGGTCTTTGAGCCTCATCCTGCATCCGGAACTTCGCCCACTCCAAGTACCAGTCGCAGAAATCGTTCCAGAAGAATCGGTAGAGGCTCATCATAGGCTCGCTGAACTTGAAGGAATCGAGCGATTCGGTCACTTCGGCGATTGTCCCGGCCAGGCGCGACAGTATCCATTTATCCTCGATGGTCATTTTGTCCTTGTCAAATCGGCTCGGATCAAGGCCTTCGAGATTCATCATCGCAAAGCGCGAGGCGTTCCAGAGCTTGTTGCAGAAGTTCCGCCCGATGTCGAACTTCGGCGACGTATTGATCCTGCGCCCGTCCGGCAGCGTCATCTCCTCGACGGGCATGCGAATATCTTGCGTATCCGTCGTCATGCTCGCCAGCGTAAACCGCATCGCATCGGCCCCGTGGCTGTCGATAGCCACCAGCGGGTCGATCCCGTTGCCCAAGCTCTTGGACATCTTTCGCCCCAGCCCGTCCTGTATCATCGCGTGGATATACACATCCCTAAACGGGATTTCCCCCACGCAATACTGCCCCATCATCACCATCCGCGAGACCCACAGAGTAATAATCTCGCGAGCCGTGCAAAGCACGTCCCCCGGATAAAACGCCTTCATCTCCGCCGTCTCATCAGGCCAACCCATAGTGCTAAACGGCCACAACGCCGATGAAAACCACGTGTCAAGTACGTCAGTGTCACGCTCAAAACCGTTATCCGCTAGTTGCTGTTCTATGTCCTGATTGTTCGGTGCAACACAGATATACGTAATAGGCCCTTCATCGGAATCCGTAAGCTCGGAGCATACTTTCTTAGAAGACTTTGAGAGCTCATCTTCTAATTGCCCACATCCCCCGAGCCTTGACCAAATAGGAATCCTATGTCCCCACCAGAGTTGTCTGCTTATAGGCCAGTCGCGGACGTTCTCCAGCCAGGTTTGATAAGTCTTGGCATAGCGCGGCGGTATGAATCGCAAACGCCCGTCTAACAGCGGCTTGAGCGCCAGGCCGGCCAATGAATTCACAGGAACATCAGTGCCTTCGATAAGTCCTTCCGCGGGGCACGAGTCACGAGCCACGAGCGACGGAATCGGCTTCTTGACGGCGATATACCACTGGTCGGAGAGATACGGCTCGATAGGCACGTGGCTGCGGTAGCT
>DATEBC010000050.1:0-3773 GCA_035288065.1 Sedimentisphaerales bacterium
ATAGGCAAGGGCCAGACAATAAGCCAGCCCTACATCGTCGCCTTCATGACCGAGGCCCTAAGGCTCGACCCGAATTCCACGGTCCTCGAAATAGGCACCGGCTCCGGCTATCAGGCCGCCGTATGCGCCGAGATCGCCCGCGAGATCTATACGATAGAGATAGTCCCCGAACTGGCCGAGTCCGCAGCCGAACAGCTCAAAAAGCTCGGTTACAGGAACGTATTCGTAAAAGCGGGCGACGGATACTTCGGCTGGCCCGAAAAAGCCCCCTTCGACGCAATCATCGGAACCGCAGCCGCAGGGCGCATACCGCCCCTCTTGCTCGACCAGCTCAAACCCGGCGGAAGAATGATTCTGCCCCTGACCGGCCCATCCGGGTATGAATATCTCGAACTGATCACAAAAGATAAAGATGGAAAAGTGAAAAGAACCAAAGTTATGCCCGTAAGATTCGTCCCCATGACCGGCCAAGTCCAAAAACCCTAAAGCAAGACCCACAAATAGCAGCAATACTTGCCTGGGGCCGGTTGAAGCTGGGTTATTGATTCCTGTATATGCAATGTTCCTTAGGCGAGAGTATCAAAGGCGGGTGTCATTCCCGCGAAAGCGGGAATCCAGAGTTTTTTGCCGCGTTTCTGGACTCCTGCTTCCGCAGGAGTGACATGCCATTACTTATGCAGGAATCAATAATTCTTTGCAGCGGCGGTCTTCACGGCGGTTGGCTCGGCCGGCTTTATCAATTCTATCCCATCCCCCGTCCCCAAATTGCGGGAATACTGCTTGTCTTGCGGATTGTTCCAGTTCTCATAGACGCCTAAGCTCTCTAACCGTTTGACATGCGATTCGTGGTCCGGGTCGTAAAAAGTCCCGGAAGGGGGATTATCCGCCTTGGCAGCCTCGATTAGATAGTCGTTCGTGCCGGATTTGCGCGGCGCATCGTCCCATTCGCTCCGCAGGAAATCGAACCCGACCGAGTCGATAGCCACCGGGTCCTGCGAGGCGAAGAGGCTCGAAGTCCAGTCGCTGTTGAAGGGCGGCATGTGCCATTTCCTCGGCGCGTTTTCCTTGGCGTGCTTGCCTGCGTACAGCCCGTCTATTAGGTAGAGCAGCGTCTTGCCGCCGAGCTGCTTATGCCCCATAAGATCGACAAGCGGTCTGTAATGCCCCATCCCGGGCGTTTGGAACGACAGGTCCGCGTGCATGTCGTAGTAAGATGATGAGCGCGGCGACCTCAGTAGTGAGCCGTAGTGGTTCTTTGCGCAGAGAGTTATCCCGGCCATGTCGTTGTGGCTCTTGAGATTGGCTAAGTTGATAAGGTAAGCCGCCTCCACGTACGATTCTGGTACGTAGTCGGGCTCCTTCCCGGCGGCGCTCGGCGTGCTCCAGTAGAACCGCACCGTCGAGAACTTCGCCGCCGTCCTGCCGAAATTCCCCAGATACTCCAAATAGCGAACATCCGGAAATTTGTCGTGGCAAATCTTGTAATACTCATTCGGGAAATAGCATAAAGTATCGCCCACCGTAATGTCACTCTGCTTAACCCCTGCCTCCTCCACCAGCTGCCTTAGCAGCGCGTTAATCACCTGCGGCGACGTGTTCATATAGTCGGCCCTGCCGAGATTGTACTCTTCGCTGCTCGTCACCGGGCGACTGTCCCATATCCTGATGCAGCCAACGAAATTCACCTTAATCATTATCTTCTCGCCCGGCTTGTACCCCGCGTCCCCTCTGCCCTGCGTCTTATTGAAATGCCGCAAGAGCTTGTCCCAGGCGGCTGATGAATTCTCCTCGCCCGCGAGGGCCTGCACGGCCCGGCTCATCATTCTATCCACTGCCGCCTGGTCGGTATGCTCGCTCTGCCACCAGTGTCCCTCGCCCGGCCCGGCCCAATCGGTCGCATCCGGATCGTGCACCCAAGCCACTCGCCCCGGATGAATCCCCTTGGCCGTCCCCATCGGCGCATTGGGCGTGACTTCTTGGGCGGCAAGCGGCGTCTCGACCGTGAGGCATTGCGCCAGCCACAAAACGCAAATGCTTGCGGCGACAAGCATCGCGCACAGCACATAACGCCGCTGTACTAAGCTGCATCTTGCCTTGCGAACAGCCGCGATAGATGCGATTGCGCCCGCAAGCCAGATCACAAAACCCGATGCCAGCGGAAAAGCCACGCGCTGGCACGGATACGCCGCGCGCGAAGGCTTAGGTATAACGCGAACCAAAAACCAAACCAGCGCCGCCAACCCGCTTAGCGGAAGCAGCCACACAGGCCAGCGACAACGCTTCTTGCCCTTGAAATGCTCACCCGTTCCCGGACCGACCGACTGATGACATTTTACTTTTCGTAACAGCATTGTATGCCCTCGTTACTTGCGAAACCTATATGCTGCCGAACTATATGACAATACTTAATGATAGCATGTTCGCCGCTGCCCCACAAGCCCGCGGCGGCATCAAAGATAAGTATAACACGGATTGACGCTGCCTTTGGGTATTTGGATTCGCCGTCTTCGCTGATCCGAGCCGGTTAGAGGCTACCGTTTGGTTCGGTCGGCTCGTTGGCCTCGACCGGCACGTCGAGCATCCCGGGGACCTCGATGACCTCGGGCGCCTCCTGGGCCTTGCCAACGCTCTCGGCGAGCTGCTCAATCGCCGCCTCCTGCTCGGCGATTGTCTTCTGCTGCTCGGCTATGAGCTTCCTAAGCTGGGCGATCTCGGCATGTAGGGCGGCGACAACCGGGTCGTCAACGCCGGCGTCAACGTCTTGTGCCGCTTCTGTGGCCTGGGGCGTTTGTGCAGCGGTCTTGCCCCGCTCGCCCCTCAGCAGCCGAAGCTGCTGGTCCAACTCATCCCTCGTGTTCTTGGCGGCGTAAAGCTCTTCATTCAGTTCGTCTATCTCGGCCCTGGCCTTTGACAAGGCGGCCTTGGCTTTGGCCGCCTCATTTCGCGCCTGTTCAGCCTCCTGGAGCGCCTTGTTCTTACCGCCGTCGCACCCCGCCAGCGAGAGCGCATACGCCAGAATAAAGAAGCTGGAAATGATTGTATTCTTCTTTTCCATAGCAGGACCTTTCAATCTCTGCAATCAGCAGTTTATCGGCAATTTGCAGCTATCATATTCAGAGATTTCAAGCGGTTCAGCTCAATTCGCGGCGAAGCTCACATTCTGAGTGTGGCTGCCGATTCGCACCGGGCCGGATTCTTTGGTCAGCTTCGAGCCTGCAATTGAAACGTTCTCGAAGATTACGTCGCGGACATTATGTTCGGCGTCGGCGCCTTCTATCTGGACGAGGCACTCGCCTGGCCGCCCATCCACCGTAATATTCTTGAACCGGATGTTGCCGACGAATCCGGGCACTTTCTTGCGCATATACTGGTTCACGACGGGGCGCAGGCGGATGAACTCCCTCTGGCCCTCGCCGTGGATTCTGATGTCTTGGACTGTAACATCTTCGAGGCGCATATCCTCGCCCGGCTCGAAGAGAAACGGCGTCATACTGAAATGGATAATGTCGAGGTTGCGCAGGGTGATATTGCGCATGTAAGCGGCCCGGCTCTCGTGGCCGAGCAGGAATATCCGCGCCCGGTCGCACCAGAGGACCGAATTCTCCACCGTGATTCGCTCGACGTTGCTGTTCCGGCCGCTGAAATCGAGGCCCTTGAGGGCGACGCAATCGTCGTCGCTGCGGATGAAGCAATCCGTTATCAGCACATCCTGGGAGTTGCACGGGTTGATGCCGTCGTCGTTTTGGACGCGGGAGTTGCAGAGCTTGACGTTG
>DATEBC010000051.1:0-2362 GCA_035288065.1 Sedimentisphaerales bacterium
CAATCGGCATCTCTTCTTCAGCCTGCTCAGTCGTCTTAGCCGCGGCAACCAAATGGCAAGTCACAATAATCGTATCGGGCAAGCTGGCCAGTTTCACGCCTTCCGGAAGCTCAACGTCGCCGGCGTGCAGAGCATCCCCGACGGAAACATCTTTCACAAACACCGTAATCTTCTCCGGAATATCCGTCACCTTGCACTCAACTTCCAAACGGTTAACGTGCTCTTCGATAATACCGCCTTCGTGTGTGCCCTTCGCTGTGCCTTTAAGCTCAATCGGGACCATCACCTTGACCGTCTCGGTAACGTCAACGCGTATCAGATCAACGTGAATTATGTCCCTGCCGAGATGGTCGTACTGCAGGGCCTTTACAAGCGTTGTTTCTTTCTTCTTGCCGATCTGAACGTCCATCAGCCGATGTCCATGATGCAGTCCTTCGACAAAGTCGTGTGCGTCGAGTGAAATAGCCGCCGGCTCTTGCTTATGGCCGTACACAACGGCCGGAATTCTGCCGGCCGCACGCACCTTCGCAGAGTGCTTCGACCCGGTGCCGTCACGAACTTCCGCCTTCAAAACAAATGTCTTACCCATAATTACCTTTTCCTAACTGTATCTTTTCGACCCGCCTCGGCGGGTCTAAACACTGTTAAACAGGCTGCTCACTGATTCGTTTCTGTGAGTCCTTTTAATTGCTTCTCCGAGCATCGCAGAGACGCTCAAAACCTTGATATTCTTGACCTTCTTGGCCTCCTGCGTCAGCGGTATGGTATCGGTAACAACAATCTCGTCGGCCGGGGCCTTCGCCAGACGTTCTAGCGCCTGGCCGGCAAATACCCCGTGGGTGGCGCAGACGTATATCTTCGCTGCCCCGCGCTGCTTGACCAAGTTCACCGCGCCGCACACTGTCCCGGCCGTGGCGATAATATCGTCGCACATCAGAACGTTCTTGCCTTTAACCTTTCCGATTATTTCGCTCGCCTCGACCTCACTGCCGCTGAACCGCTTCTTGTGTATTATCGCCAGGTCGCCGCCGAAGTGGCCGGCGTATCTCGAGGCCATCTTGATGTTGCCCACGTCCGGCGAAACCACCGTCAGATTGCTGAGCTTCTTGGCCCTGAAATAGTCGCTCAGCACCAATTCACCCGTCAGATGATCGACCGGTATGTCGAAGAAACCCTGCAACTGCGCCGCGTGCAGGTCTATCGTCAATACCCTGTCGGCGCCCGCTGCGGTGATAAGGTTTGCCACGAGCTTGGCGGTAATCGGGACGCGGCCCTCGTCTTTCCTGTCCTGACGGGCGTAACCGAAGTATGGGATAACCGCCGTAATCCGCTGGGCGCTGGCCCTTCGCAGGCAATCCAGGTAAATCAGCAGCTCCATCAAATTCTCGTCCACCGGCTTGCACGTGGACTGCACTACAAAGCAGTCCCTGCCGCGAACGTCGTCCTCGAGTTTGAGGGCCTTTTCGCCGTCGGGAAACCGCTCGATCTTCGCCCCGCCCAACGGCAGACGCAAGTATTTGCAAACCGCGCCGGCCAAGGCCGGATTGCTGCTGCCGGAGAATATCTTCAAATTGTCATTGAGAAACATCGTTATTACTCTTTCCGCCCAGCTCGTTTACGCTTTCCTGTGACACCACCGTTCCGGCCGCTATATGCGACCCGTCCTTAATTATAAGCGGCGCTATCAGTATCGCGCCGGAGCCTATGTAGCACTCATTTCCAACAGTCGTGCGGCTCACTTTTTGCCCGTCATAATTAGCCGTTATCGATCCTGCTCCCACGTTCACGTTCCGCCCAACCGTCGCATCGCCGATATAGCTATGATGCCGTGCCCGCACCCCGTCGTCAAGGGTCGAGTTTTTGATCTCCGTATAGACGCCGAGAACAACGTCGTTTTTCAGGATAGTCCCGTCTCGCAGGTAAGCAAAAGGCCCGATGCGACAGTTCTGGCCGATCTCCACCACACCGTGGATATAAGTGAAAGGCTCTATCACCGTATCCTGCCCAATTCTCGCTCTGGCATCGATCCACGTATTGTCCGGATCGACAATCGTAACGCCGTTCTCCATCAGCATTTGCTGAATGCGCCTTTGCATAATCTTGCTGGCTTCGCTGAGCTGCCTTCGGCTGTTGACGCCCATCGCCTCTTCGGGCAGGACCGCTGTAACCGCAACAACCTTGTGCCCCGTCCGAATCAATCCCGCTACCGCATCGGTGAGATAATACTCCTTCTTGACGTTGTCCGGCTTGACTCTTTCCAACGCTTCGAGCAGCACCTTATTATTGAACAGATAGTAGCTCGGATTCACCTCTTTAATCGCCAACTGCTCCTTCGTGCAGTCGCTGTGCTCGATTATGCCCT
>DATEBC010000052.1:0-5925 GCA_035288065.1 Sedimentisphaerales bacterium
ACGAATAGGGGTTGGGGTTTATGCGTTAACTCAATTTTTAGACAAACTGCAAAACCCGCAAGTTCCTGAGAAAAAAAGCGAAAGGGCTGAGTTCCAGCATAACAGAATTCAAGGTATGCTTTTGGAAATCGGAGAATTGGAACAATATGGAACATATACGCCCGATAGATGTAAAACATTTGATGGGAAACAACTGGGGTTAATTGCCAGCGTGAAGGATTGTCCCCAATTTACTTTCGCAAATATCATCGAGCAAAGCGTAAAATTTATCGACGTTATCTGGTTTAATAAAAGAAAGTTTCCTGCTCGCGTTTTTGAAGTAGAACATTCAACGGATTTTAGAGGTGCGTTGATTAAGTTTTGTGAATTACAGGATTTTACAACAGAGTTCTTTTTAATTTCACCAGAAGGCAGACGGCAAAAATATGAAACAGAAATTGGAAAGAGAGTTTTTGAAGCGATTTCTAAACGGTGTCAGTTTCAATCCTATGAAAATATCGAAAGTTATTACAACGGAATATTGAGCTATTCCGAAGTGAAAAAGTTACTATAAATGCAGGCATAGCCTCAACAATCGCAAGTATTTGGTAGGTAATAAGCTATCGTCAGATTAGTATCGACCGAACCCGCTAAACAGTCAATTGCCAGACAACAGTTTCCGGCGCAGCTTAGAAAGCGAGTTTTACAGCATTACAATAACATCGAAGCAATTACATTACGAGAAATGATACCTAACGAACTTGAGGTCGATCACAGATTTCCTCAAGTTAGGTGGTCAAGAAACGAAGTGTTTGACCCAAACATGTCTGAAAGTCAGCTTCGGGCCAAATTTCAACTATTGACGCGACAGCATAATCTATGGAAAAGCAGATATTGCGAAAATTGCGTTAAAACCAGTGAACGGGGTACGTTTATCGGTATCAACTTTTTCGCAAAGGGTACACAGCTTTGGGATAAAACGTATGCTTCTGATGATGAAAGAGGGTGTGAAGGGTGTTTCTGGTACGACCCTCAACAATGGCGGGAAGCACTTAATCGGCTAATTGACAAATGTGATTAGGCCATCGGAAGCGGCCCCTTGGGGAATATAGTGACACCATACCGGGGAAAAAGAAATGTAACTTTTTATTGACCTGCCTGCCGGTAAGGAGGGCGGGGTGGGTGATTTGTTGTTTTTGGGAAGATTTGATGGCAGAGATATTTAAGAAACGTATTATTGGTTTGTTGCAGCATGACGATTATCAGCCGGTCAAGCTCGGTCAGTTGGCCAAGTCGCTTGGCGTGGGTTCCGAGCATTATGAGCAGTTCAAAGAGGCCTTCGATCAGCTTCGTGCTGCGGGGCACGTTGTCATAGGGGGGGGCAACCTTGTCAGTCTCCCTTCGCTGGCCGGCGAAATTGTGGGGACCTTTCGGTCGAACCCGAAAGGCTTCGGATTTGTCTTGCCGCGTGAGCCGAATGCTCACGGGGATTTGTTCATACCGGCCAAGCACACGGCTGAGGCGATGACCGGCGATATTGTTGTTGCTAAGGTTAAACGGGAGGGCAAGCGGGCCGGGCAGATGCGATATAGCGGGGCCATTGTCGAGATTCTGGAGCGCGCTCAGGACAAGTTTGTCGGGACGCTGACCAAGCACGCCGAGGGATGGCTTGTTGTGCCGGATGGATCCGGCTTTGTCGAGCCGATTGCGGTTGACGACATCACGGCCAAGAATGCGAAGGCCAAGGACAAGGTGGTCGTTGAGATACTTACGTATCCGACGGCGGAGTACCTGGCTCGCGGGGTGATTGTGGAGGTCTTGGGCAAGGCGGGGCAGTACGAGACTGAGATACAATCGGTAATCCATCAGTTTCACCTGCCGGGTGAATTTGAGGCCGACTGCCTGAAACAAGCGCATGAGGCGGCGGCGAAGTTCAAGCCTGAAAGGGCCGGCCGGCGAGAGGATATCAGCGACAAGGTTATCATCACCATTGACCCGCCGGATGCGAAGGACTTCGACGACGCCATAAGTTTGGAAAAGGATGGCAATGGCCATTGGGTGCTGGGGGTGCATATTGCGGATGTCAGTGAGTTTGTGACGGCGGATTCGCCGCTGGATGCCGAGGCGAAGGAGCGAGGCAACAGCGTCTATCTGCCCGGCCGGACGATTCCAATGCTGCCTG
Organism: Sedimentisphaerales bacterium; assembly: GCA_035288065.1. Taxonomy (GTDB): domain Bacteria; phylum Planctomycetota; class Phycisphaerae; order Sedimentisphaerales; family Anaerobacaceae; genus JAFGCD01. Next base: position 2,162 of record DATEBC010000052.1, read on the forward strand.
AGATTCTGAGCAACGGGATTTGCAGCTTGCAGCCTGATCAGAAGCGATTCGTAAAGAGCGCTTATCTGACCTACGACGAAAAGGGCAACATCGCTTCCCGCCGGTTCGCCAACAGTATTATTTGCTCGGCGCAGCGGCTGACGTATGAGCAGGCGGACAAGGCTTTGAAGGGGCGAACAAAAGGAATCAAGCCTGAAGTTGCCGGACTCCTAAAGGATATGGAGGCGCTTGCGCAGGCCATCGAGCAGCGGCGAAGAAAGAACGGGATGATACATCTTGACCTGCCGGAGACGGAATTGGTGATGGATAAATCCGGGCGGGTTGTGGATGCACATCCTGCGGACGACAGCTATCCGCACACGATTATCGAAATGTTCATGGTCGAGGCAAACGATGCGGTGGCGTCATTGCTGGACAGGCTTAACGTTCCCTTCATCCGGCGCATCCACCCGGAGCCGGATGCTCTGAGCTTCAAGAACCTTGCGATGATACTCAAGGCGTTCGGGCTGTCGGTGCCGCGGAGTCCCAATCGCAGGGCAATCCAGGAGCTTCTGGCCGGGGTCAAGGGGCATGATTTTTCTTTTGCGGTGAATTTGGCGGTGCTGCGGAGCTTTGAGAAGGCCGAATATGCACCGCTCCATATCGGGCATTATGCCCTGGCGTCAACCCATTACTGTCACTTCACCAGTCCGATTCGGCGATACGCGGACCTGACCGTTCATCGGATGCTGGATTCTTACATTCGTAAGGGCGCCGGCTCGCCCCCAGGGGGCTTGTCCCCAGGGGGCTCGCATAGCACAGCCGGGCTTGACCTGGTTGAGATCGGCAAGCACATTACATTTACCGAGCAGCGTGCCGACAGCGCGGAGAAGGAATTGACGACGGTTTTAATACTGTTGATGCTCAGCAACAGGATCGGGGAGGAGCTTTTTTGCGTGACTACGGGGCTGACGGGGTTCGGCGTTTTTGTTCAGTGCAAGAAGTTCGGCATCGACGGCCTGATCAAGACCGAAGACTTGGGGCCGGACCAGTGGAAATTCGATAAGAGAACGCAGTCGATCCTCGGCCTGCGCTCCGGCCACAGCATCCGGCTCGGCCAATCATTGACGGTCCGCATAGTCTCGGTGAACGTCCCCGCGCGTCAGTTGAACCTTATTCCCGCCGAGCCGCTAATCAGATCGACGTCAAGAAAGGCAAAAACAGCGACGGCAAAAGAGGGCAAACAGGCGGCAGACAAGCCTCACTGCAGGAAGGGGAAACGCGGAAAAAGAGCAAAACGGGATAAGCGGCGCAAATAGCAGTCATAGTGCGCGCCTGCAAAGGCAATGTTTATCGGCCTGAGAGGCCGATGAGCGGCGCCGTTGAATGCGTTTTGGGGGGTTTGGGAATATATTTTATACTTTACTTGCCAGGTGGAAGCTGGTGCGGTCCGTCCGGGAGAAGAGAGTCTTCCGGTTTGGATAAGGGACGGAGCCTGCCAATCAATCGAGGACAAGCGTTGCGTAGGTTCTTTTCGCAGCAGTTGCTGTTGAGGGCCTGGATTTGGAGCTGAGAATGGTCGCCTAATGTACGGTTGCCGGGGCGGCTTTAGTTGTAAATGGGGTCTGTTATGCGCCTTCGTTCAAGTCATTTGGTGGTCGGAGCAATCGTCTTGGTCTTTAGCCTTGCCGGTTGGGGGATGAGCGTTGAGCATATGGGGACCGAGCCTCTATGGAAGGCGGCGGTCATTTCGGATACTCAGACTTCCCAGCGCGAGTGGATGGTTGCTCTGTTCAACCAACTTCGCGATGCCGAGCCGGATATGGTTCTTCATACCGGCGATACGCACTTCGATTGGTCGGGGGCTTTTGCCCTGCGTGCGCTTGCGTGCCTCCTTCGGAGCAAGCCTGGCGGGCTTGAGTTTCATTTGGCTCCCGGGAACCACGATATGGACGGTGGGCTTCTCAAGTCTCATTTGCGGCGGGCCGCGATTGAGGGACTCTTCCGGACCGACCGGGGAATCACATTCAAGGGGCCTGATTATGCTCTTGAACGAGTCTCGGAGTTTATTCTGAATCCCATATTGCCCGCCTGGAATCCGGAGGTTGCGGATCATCCGGCCTGGCAGGTCGGTATGACGACAAGGGCGCTCAAGAAAGACTATCCCGATGTTCTCGGCAGCCGATATGTCTTCAAGAGGGGCGGAATTCGGTTTATCGTTTGCGACTGGGATTATAGCAAGGAGCAGGCCGAGTGGATTCGCGATATTATTACTCGTCCGGACGACAGCTCCGCCACTGTTGTGCTGCATCACTATCACAATGTCAGCCAGGTGTCTCGGTACTTCAAGGGACTCGAGGGGCGGCATAACGTCAAATTAGTCCTCATGGGCCATGACCACAGTTACGACTATGAGGTGCGCGACGGGATCACGTATGTCAGGCAGGCCGGGATCGCTAATCATGAAGGCGAATGTGATGCGCTGATTCTGAACGTTTATGAGGATTATCTGCGGCTGGACCGGTATTCTATTCCGGGTGATGTTACTTATCCGGCGGTCTTGGGGCCGGAGCCGATATGGATTTGCCCAGGCCGGTTCAGCGAATATGAACGGCCCAAGGCCGCGAAACGCTCCTGGGCTTATATCGGCGATGCCGCAGTCGAGAAGGATAACCACTACGAGCAGGTCAAGTGAGGCCGGGGGCTTTGTATGCTCCAAGAACACGGCACGGGGATCGGTATAAGAACTGGGCTGAGGCACGGAGGAGTGTGAGAGAAGGAAGGTAGCCCCAGCCCAATCATAATGTTTCTCAAAGTGTCATACGCACCCGGCAGCCAAAAGTTCCCAAAAAACAAGTCCGCTGGGATTCTTGTGGTCTGCACGTCGATTGCGCCGGTGCAAACCGGCCTGCGGACGTGTCCCGGCTCAGGTTAAGAGAAAGGGCTGCGATCCTTCTGCTCACGACCGTTTCCTTGTAAACGGTCCTTGTCGCAGTTTATCGTCTGCGTCTTCTCATCAGAGGCAAGCCGCCCAAAGCGAGCAGGGCCAGGCTCGCCGGTTCGGGGACCAGTGTAACAGAAGAATCGTCAAGGATTCCAAACCAGCAGTGTATTTGCCCACCTACTAATAGATCGCCGGTCAGAAAGCCCACTGGAACGGGAACAGGGCCATAGCCCACAGGCGCGCCGTCGATTTGAAAATTGCTGCCGTGGATGAAGACCTCAGAGTTTCCGTAGGTCATGAAGCCCGGCCCAATGTCTCCGCCGGTGATGATTAGCCGGCTGAAGTCGAAAAACCGCATCATGTCGTCACTGACGCGCCCGCCGGAGATTTCGCCCTCGCTGTGGTCCCAGAGGATCAACGTGCCGTCTTCTATTTCGCCCGCTATCATTTCAAATCGGCTGTTCTGAAAAACGCCGACGTCCTGCGCCCGTGCGCCGGCTACCAGCCTCACAACAGTCGGCTCGCCCGACGGCCCGTCATAGACGACTATGTCCCCCATGGCGGTACTGATTTCGTGGGTCAGCCCGTCGTTTAGCATAATGACCGCACCTGCTGGATTCGCTGCCAGAGCAAGTCCCAGGACGACGGTAATACACATCGACATCGTTCTCATCACACGTTCTCCTTATTGCAGTGTTGTCAAGGCTTCTGCAAAATTCATAAATACTTGTTAAATAACGGCTTATAGCGTTATTTTTCTTGCAATCTCCTCCATTCCGGTTATTCTGTAAGTGGCCTTCACAAAACAACTTACAACCAAAATACAGGAGATTTTTTCATG
>DATEBC010000053.1:0-8216 GCA_035288065.1 Sedimentisphaerales bacterium
GGCAAAGGGCTGGCGGGCGTGATTCTATACGCGGCGACGTCGGGCGTGCAGCCTTCGATAATGAAACAGCGGGTGCGGGTGAGCGTGCGGCGCGGCGGGCCGGGCGTAGCGCCGGGGGCCGGCGAGATTGTCGGAGTCGAGAAGATCGCTATCGGCAACGGCAACTATACGGGCGACGCCTCATGGGGCGTTTTCGGCGCAGCTTTCGCACCGGGCGAAGTGCCGCTTGAGCCGGGAAAGACCTATGCCGTCGAATTCGAGTCGATTGAGAATTACGATACGCTGCACGGGTTTGTGAATATCAAGGGCCAGGTAAGCGACGACAAGCCCGGCTTCAACCCATACAGGAAAGTCCCGCCCGACGATTACGAGCATGGAACCGCCTACCGCAAGCGCCGAGACGAGCAGCCCTTCGACCTCGACATGCAGATCGTGGAGTATCGGTCCGACTCTGAGAATTGACAGTAGAGCAAGTGAAGAATTGCGTTCTTGGGAGAGCTTCTGTATTATTGGGAAATGAATTAGGCCGAACGAAGTTGTGGTAATGGCCAATGGAAAACACCCTGTTAGAGAAAGGAATGTTAAGATGAGAACTATGGTTGGACTTTCGGCGGTTGTTTTGATGCTTGTGGTGTTAAGCTCGTGCAGCGGTAATCGGCCGGAGAAGGCCTTTATGGGTACGTGGAAAGGGCAATATGACGGAGATCTCATTGAACTGTCATTCATGGAGAACGAAATCTGGGTAGGGAAGACATCCGATGAGACCTCGGCGGGAACGTGGAGCATTAACTCAGACGGGGATGCACAGATGACATACGATGACGCCCACAAGGCGACCGTGAAGCTTGCGGGCGAAGGGAAGATGGTCGTCCAGGTGGAAGGTGAAGGAAATGCCATAGTACTCGAGAAGGCGACCCGCAAGAAGTGAGAACCGCCGGACGAACAGAAGAATATTCCGAACGGCCGAGACGAATACCCCATCCGCGCCGGCAACGGTCATTGTGTGAATATGATTGACAGCAAACAGGATGAGCACTATATGCTCGAAGCGATCGAGGCTGCGGAGATTGCCGAGGAGAATGGGGATGTTCCTATCGGCGCGGTGGTGGTATATGAGAACCAGGTCATCGGGAGGGCTTATAATCAGAGAGAGCAGCTCAACGACCCGACGGCCCACGCGGAGATAATTGCACTGACTCAGGCGGCGGCGTTTGTGGAGAGCTGGCGATTGGGCGGATGCACGATGTATGTCACTTTAGAGCCGTGTGCGATGTGCGCAGGGGCGCTTGTTCTGGGTCGGCTGGATAGGTTGGTCTATGGCTGCGACGACCCCAAGGCCGGGGCGTGTAAAAGCCTGTACAATATCGTCCAGGATGAAAGACTGAATCACCGGCTCGAAGTGACATCCGGCGTCCTGGCCGACGAGTGCGCCAAGCTGTTGCAGGATTTCTTCTCGCAGAGACGGCTGGAAGACGCCGAAGACAACGCGGGCTTCGGTGAGCCGCCGATATGATGCGGATGATGTCCGAGATTCGCGCTGGAGACTGAGGATTGCTGCAATCCATCCGTTGGCTATGATCGAGATTCAGGAGCTGCGGGTTTCACTTTGCTCGGCGCGGGGTTCTTCCCGCAGCAGCAAGACATCCGGCGAGACTATCCCGCCCGAAATGATCATCTTGAACGCTTCCTCGACCGTCATGGCGATCTCTGAGACATTCTCGGCAGAGACGATCTCCAGGAAGCCGGTGGTTGGGTTCGGCGTTGTCGGTATGAGCACCTTGCAATATTTTCGCCCGGTCGCGTCTTTGATGTACCCGGTCAGAAAACCAACGGCCTTGAATCCCGGTCGAGGGAACTCTATCAGCACGACGGATATGAACGCGTTCTGGCCCGGACGCGATATCGCGGTGATCACCTGTTTCGTGGCGGAGTATATGCTCCGCACAAGCGGAATGCGACCAAGCAGCCGCTCGGTTATGGTTATGAGCTTCTTACCCACAACGTACTGGCCGATCGCGCCAATGAGGTAGAGCAAAAAGACGAGCGCAATAACGGTGAGGATTATTACGACGATGGTCACATATACCTGCGGAACCACATCGAGAAGCTGGAAACGGGACAGGCCCTCAAGAGCGCTTTTCACCACCGGTTTGAGCAGGTGGGCCACCAACCCATAGAGCCATCGCATGACCAACAGCGTGACGCCAAACGGTATCAGCAAGAGCGTGCCTGACACAAGTCGATTACGAACGTTGTTTTTCATGCTTTTCCACATTTTTCGTCCTCGCCGGCATCCGGTCGTGAACTCAGCCCGGACCGCCCGGCTATAGCTGCAAACACCGGCGTCAATTCCCAACAATACGAATCATTCTTATACCTAACTCCGCCGGCGCTTTCTGCTGCGACTAATCCGAGGAATCGCCGTGTCGATACCAAAATGAACACTCCGAAAGTCGTATTTACCGGTCTTTCGAACAAAATCCCAGTATAGCGGCAGACCTTCAATAATGTCAACCGCGAACAGCACTGCTCCGAAGAAGGCGATCGCCGCGCCGAGGTAGCACAGAACCGGGCGATGCCGATTATCCGCAGAAACAACTTCAAGAATTGTTCGTGCTTTACCATTTCTGACAGGATCCTTTCGTTCTCAAGCCGGCAGTGTTGGTCAAGACGTGGGCCGGGACTGCGAGAGCGCGCTACAGGTCGAACCAGAATACGTACACAGGCCTCATTGCGCAGCCTATCAATAGCACCACGAACCACCAAACCGACACTTCCATTATCTGAGGCGCCAGCTTAGCTATGATAAGGGCGACGCACATCGCAGCGCCCTGGGCCAGTTTCAAATCCACAATACCAAGCTTCTTGACCCGCTGATCCATTTTTTCGAGGAATTCCATTTTCACAATCTCCTTTACATAGTGGCGTTGATGTTCTTGAATCTCTTCGATACTGATTTGCTTTACGGCCTTATCTATGATTTGCTCGCTTGAGCGCACATTTTGTATATCATAGTCTGGAATCGACTATGTGCGGTTCATTATTTTCCGAAGAAATTCGCCAAATCGTCGCTTCGGGGCCGAGGATGCAGATTGTTTGTTGCAAAAGGGCTGCTTTGCCGATATTTTAACAGTGCACGACACCGGAGAGGTGTCAGAGTGGCTTATCGAGCAGTCTTGGAAAGGCTGTGTAGGGCTTGTCCTTACCGCGGGTTCGAATCCCGCCCTCTCCGTTTCAGAAATGGACTTTTTGTGTCGGACGGATGAGAGGAGCATGCGCTCAGGGATCGATCTGACAGACGAGTTTCACCCAGCCACTGTACTGGCCCGCCGGCAGGTCAGGGGCACTCTGGTCGTACTGGACGATCACAGCCACGTCCTACTATATAGGGAATGTCAAGCCCGGTGATTACACAATCCAAGCCGATACAAAGACTCTTCCGGAGAACCACCAGCTCATCGAGCAGAAACGGGTCATTCAGGTTGTTCCAACAAAAGAGGAGTTTCAAGAAATTGAACTGCCCGATTTCGTTACAAGCGTGACAACAGAAAAAACCATTCCATAGCCGGGGCCGCTCGACCGGCATATTTTAGTCGGGATCGCCGCGGACAAAATGACAGCCCGGGCAAGACATTCTCGGAGAACGGACTTATGCAATCTTTGGGCATTTCGTGCCCAAGTTCGCCGCGGGCGTGGAGTTGAAGGCTCTATGAATTAGAGCGTCCAGCCGGGGTCGAGGGCGGTTGGAAATTCATAAACCTATTAGGCATAAATCTTTATGAACGAAGACGCTATTTTTCTTGCATAAGCGGCAAAGGTTACTATACTTTACAGCTTTCAGCTCAATGTAGGCAGAAAATTTGGAGCGCGTAAATGAGATTAGTCAAGTGGCTGCGAAAGAATAATTCAAAGGTGATGGCCGTTGTTGTCATCGTTCTTATGTTCGGCTTCATCGGGGGCTCGTATCTGACGTACCTGACACAATCAGGACCCAGCCCCCGCGACGTGGTGGCCCACTTCCTCGACGGCAAAAAGGTCACAAGATACGACCTTCAACAGGCAACCCGCCAACTCGATATCCTGACAAGCCTTCGTGCCGACGTCCTGCTTCAGAACCAGGATATGCAGGGGATTTTCCTGGGCGAGCTGCTTTTTGCAGATCGCTCGAACAGAGGCGGCAGTCCGGAGGTGGTGAACTACATCAGACAGACAATCGACAGAAATAGATACAGCGTGAGCAGTAAGGACATATCGAGCATGTATGATCGCTCCGGCGTTCCGTCCACCATTTTCTGGCTGCTGCTTAAGGACGAGACGCATCGCTCAGGGATAAGAGTTGCAGACACCGATACCGGCAAGCTCCTGACAAATGTAATACCTCAACTCTACCAGAACCAAGTTACGTACCAACAACTAATCGGGACAATGGTCGCCGGCGGCATTTCAGAGAAACAGATACTTACCACGTTCGGCGACCTGCTGGCGATACTTCAGTACTGTCACCTGATCTGCGCCAATGAAGACGTTACGATAAGTCAGGCAAAGCATCTGGCATCCCGCCAGGTTGAGACCATCGATGTCGATTTCGTAAGGATCGGCGCGGAGTTTTTCGCAAAGAGCCAGGGCGAGCCTTCCGAAGAGGATATCGTCGGCCATTTCGATAAGTATAAATCCGTCGAGCCGGCCACAGTCACCGCGGAGAATCCTTATGGGTTCGGATACAAACTGCCCGACAGGCTTCGGCTGGAGTATATTGCCGTCAAACTCGACGACATCGCAAAGATCATAACCCCGCCCACGCACGAAGAGACCGAGAGCTATTACCAGAAGAAAAGGAATCTCTTCACCGAAAAAGTGTCGTCGGATCCCAATGACCCGAATGCCCCTAAGACAGACAGGATACGGGGTTATGCCGAGGTTGTGGACATCATAACCGAGCAGATGCTTAGCGACGAAATAAGATCCAAAGCCAAAGCCGTGCTCCAACAGGCTAAAACACTTACTGAGCCGAATCTGGCCGGCGCCGGCCTGGAGCTTGAAAAACTTACTTCCGAGCAGTTCAGCAAGAATGTCCGCGATTACAAACCGGTCGTCGAGCAGTTGAGCAAAGAACATAATGTGAAGATATACACCGGGAAAACGGGCCTGCTCAGCGCCGCCGAGCTGCAGACCGACAAATACCTCGGCAGATTGTCGGTCGATGGCTACGGTTACGGTCCGGTCAACCTCACTCAGGTCGCCTTCGCGGCCGATGAATTGGGGGCAAGCCAGCTTGGCCCCTTCGATGCGCCAAAGCCGAGGATGCACGAAAATATCGGGCCTCTCGAAGAACCCTCGCAGTTGCGCTTCAACATTTCCGAGCAGATAATGGTCGTCGCTCGCATCGTCGAGGCCGTTAAGGCGTCGGCGCCGAGCTCTATATTCGAGACTTTCAGCAGACATTCTCTCGTCCTGGACCCGAACGAAGACGTGGCCGACGACGATGTCCATTCAGTAAGAAAAAAAGTGGTCGAAGATTTGAAGAAGCTCGCCGCTATTGATACGACCAAGGCCAAGGCCCAGGAGTTCATCGACGTGGCGAAGAATACAGACTGGCAGACCGCCATAGACAAGTTCAATGAGCTTTACGGCGCCCAGGCCAAAGAGGACCCGAACGATCCGAATGTGTTCGTCCCGAATTACCTCACGGCGATTTCCAGGAATTCGAGTCTGCAGCTCAAAACGCTGGCTGTACAGGCCGAAAGCAGTGCCTCGGCAAAGTATTTTCTGAATCAGGCCGAGATCGAAGGGCAGTTCACCGATCAGCTCTATTCCCTGGTCCCGCCGGACGCCAACACGCCGGATAAGCTGCCGACGATCGTGGAATTCAAGCCGAATATGAGTTTCTTCTGCATAAAAGACCTCCAGGTCAGAAGACTCTGGAAGGAGGATTTCGACAGGATCAGGCCGGTAAGCTTCTACAGGCAGGACTTCACGCAGTCCCAAAGCCTGGCGCCCGAACACTTCAGGCCCGCAAATATCTTGAAGCGTATGAAATTCAAAGAGGAAGATAAGGAACGCAGCGACGCCAACGAGCCTGCACCGCCGGAGACCGCCATATAATGCCGCCTCGCTCGAAAGAGAATCACTTTGTTCTTCTGCTGACTGTGGGATTGGCCGGATGGCTTGTCCCGGGCGGCGGACACTTCATACTCAAGGAAAGAGCCCGTGCTATAATAATATTCGCCGCCATCGTTTTGACATTCGCCGCAGGCCTATACATCGGCTCGATAGGCGTAGTCAACCCCGTAACGGGAAAGCTCGCTTACACCGCTCAGATCATGAATTCGCCGGCGGTCGCGATCATCGGGCACTTCACCAAACAGGGCGAATACTCCGTCTTCGGCAAGCCCAATGAAATCGGCCAGATCTACACGAGCATCACGGGGCTGTTGAATCTCTTGTGCATCGTCAACGCGGTCTATCTGGCCCATCTGAAAGAAACAGAGCACGCGCGAGCATAGAATGTCCCTTATCACTACCCTTATCCTTGCAAACTTCACCACGCCCGAGAGGATCGGCGTGACGGCGCTGTCCATGCTTTGGCTGCTGCCGTTAGCGTTATCCGTCGCCGTGGTCTATAAAGCCACCAAGGTCCGCGAGGTTAGAGCCGTAAGTTTCATCAAGGAATCGGTCGTACTCTTCGCCTCGATAGTCGTCTTTATGCTCATAACAGCGGTAGCGCTGCTCGCCATCGCCTGGCTCGTCACTTAAAAACCAATGACATCGACCATGCCTATCTTGGCAGACTAACAGACAACCGGGGTCAATGATAATAATATCGCCCTCAAGATTCGGTTGTGGGGTGTTAATCGTCCTGCTCGTCGTCTGTGGGAGGTCTCTTAATTACGCCGAGTTCGACTAATGCGTTGAAGGCGGCTTTCTGCTCGGCCTCTTTTTTATTTGATCCCCAGGCGCTCTGGAAGTGGCGGTCGGCCAGGACGACGCCCAGCTCGAAGCACTTATCGTGGTCGGGTCCTTTTTCATCAAGCAGGATATATATTGGTGCTGCATTGAAGTGTTCCTGGACGTGCTGCTGGAGGACGGATTTGTAATTCCCCTGCGAATGTTCCGCGTCGGCCTGATCGATGAGCGGGCCGAAGCATTTTAATATGAATTTACCGGCCGCGTCGTATCCGCCGTCGAGATAAACGGCTGCGATGATCGCCTCCAACACCCCGGCTGCAAGCGAGCCTTTCAGCGCCCGGCTCGACGCCATTCCTTTGCCGACCGTGAGATGCCTGCTCAATCCGATCTCATTGCAGAGCCGAGCACAGGTGCCGCGCGAGACCAGCATACTCTTTATCTTCGTGAGGTTGCCTTCGAGATAATCGTCGAACCGCTCGAAGAGGACCTTGCATATCACCAGGGCCAGAACGGCGTCGCCGAGGAACTCCAGCCGTTCGTTGCTGACCAGGCGGTTCTCGACCGATGAGGCGTGCGTGAGTGCATTGGCCAAAATGGCCCTGTCGGAGAATTGATAACCTATTATCTGCTCTACCTGTTGCAGAATCTCTTCATCCATACTGCTGCGTCCTGATTCTACCAGAAAGCCGCGAGCAGATTACGAATACCGCTCCTTCTCAGCGATCTTCGTAGCCGGCTCAACGGCGTAATCAACTCAAGTGTACCGCAGAGCGGACCTGTTGCCAAGCGCCAAATTCACAAATTCGGCTAAGTGACCATTTGCAGGCTGGCCAAGGCGATAAACTTGTCGTTTGCAAGCTCGAATATGCCCTCCAGGCCGGTCACCATGAAAATACCCTTCGTCGCCGGCGCAACACTGCAGAAGACAAGGCGATGCCCGCAGTCGCCAAGAAGCTTTCGCAGCTTTAGAAGCTTCGAGAGGCTCGAGGAAGTTACGATATCAACATCGGCAAAATCGATCACAACGCCGCAATTGCCCCTGTCGCGCACCATTTGTGTGACGGCGACAAGCTCATCGCCCATTTCCGGCTCCGCCGGCAAATCCACAAGAATAATGTCCTCAGACCAATCTTGAATCCCCATCATTATCTCCTTACCATTTCACTGAACAAGGCTTCTGCAAAATTCATAAATACTTGTTAAATAACGGCTTATAGCGTTATTTTTCTTGCAATCTCCTCCATTCCGGTTATTCTGTAAGTGGCCTTCACAAAACAACTTACAACCAAAATACAGGAGATTTTTTCATG
>DATEBC010000054.1:0-3349 GCA_035288065.1 Sedimentisphaerales bacterium
CCCCCAACATAAAGTTGGGGGCTTAACGCGGGGACGGGCGGTTGTTACGAGTGAAATCCGTTATACGTATTGCCAGTTTTTGAGCCACTGGTAGTTTTGGGGGAGGTTGGCCCAGGCCTGCGTGGCGGCGGATTCGAGGTAGGCTTTTTCTTCGAGGTCGAGCTCGCGGCGCTCGGCGACGGCTTTGGCTACGTTATCGACCTCTTCGACGCTGTTGAGGCCGGGGATGGGGATTACGGTGTTGCTGTGCAGGATGTAGCGGATGGCCAGACGGGCGCGTTTGAGGTCTTCCTCGCGGTCGCCCCTGAACAGTGAGCCTGCGGCGAAGGGCTTGATGCCGAAGGCGCCGACGTCGCATTTCTTAATAGCCGGGAACAGGCTGTCGGTCGGGGCGACTTTGCTCATTGTGGTGAAGGGGAAGAGGACGACTTCGAGGTCGCCGAAGTACTCGATCATAAACTTGAACCATCGGCGGTCGTGCGACGAGATGCCGACCGAGCGTGCCTTGCCCTGTTTTTTGGCGTTGGTCAGCGCCTCGATCACCTCGCAGGATGTATCAAAGGTGTGCCTGCCGCCCGGCTCATAGACGGTTATTCGCCAAAGGTCGGTGTATTCGAGCTTAGCCGTTTGGAGGGCGTTATCTAAGGTTTCGGAGAGCTTTTGTGCGGTGCGGAATTCCGGGTTGCGAGGCTCGCGTCCGGTATCGGAAAGGGCCAGATAGACTTTGTCTCTTTTGCCGCCGAGCGCGGCGATGTCCCTGTGCAGCTCGCCGGGGCCGGTGCTGTCGAGAAAATTGATGCCGATATCGAGACATCGCGCCATGACCTGGTTGCGTTCTTCCTGGTCGCTGCCGGAGTGCCCGCCGAGGCCGATTGCCGAGACCATAAAATTCGTTTTGCCCAGCCGGCGGTATTCCATGTTCGGGTTGTAATTGAGAATCCTGGCTGTATCGTCGGCATTGGCGGCGACGGGGGCGTTGAGAGCAACGGCTACGCCTGCGGCAGTTACAGCGCCATCGCGCATGAATCGGCGTCGTGTTATCTGCTTGTCGTTCATTTCTCGTATCCTTTCAGAGTCGGTTGCTGATGCGTCCTCTATTATGCCAAAACAGCCCTGCGCTTGCAAGGAGGAAAAAGTTTTTCGAGCCTCGCCTGCGCGGGTCTGGCCAGGGCACGAGCGGGGTAGTACAATGCAGTTTGCACAAATTGAAGCTGTGATATCGGCCCATTCGGGGAAAAAGAAGTTATTACGCCGTCGTGCCGACGGCGGCTAAACGGGGGCGGGAATGGCCGTGGCACGAAGGTGTTTTGCAGGACTAAACATGTACCTTTCCGGAGGCTGATTATGAGAACCGATGTGATTAGCAGGCGTGGATTTTTGAGGGATGGTGTCGTTGCAGGGGCCGGGTGTTTGGGCTTGCCGTACATAGTCGCGTCCTCGGCCCTGGGTAAGGGCGGCGTCGCGCCGAGCAATCGCATTACGTTTGGCTCAATCGGCGTCGGCGGGATGGGCACGAACAATATGAGGGCGTTCCTGAGCCAGGACGACGTGCAGGTTGTCGCGGTCTGCGACGTGGTCGAGGCGAGCGACGAGTACGGGCACTGGTACAAGAAGGGCTGGAACGGCGAGTGGTTCGGGCGCGAGTCGGCTCGCAAGATAGTTGACGACCACTACGGGCAGAAGAATCGGGCGGGGCTATTCAAGGGCTGCGATGCGTACATTGATTTTCGAGAGATTATCGAGCGTGACGACATCGACGCGGTCTGCGTCGCCACTCCCGACCACTGGCACGCGATACCGGTAATCATGGCGGCGAAGATAGGCAAGGCTATCTACTGCGAGAAGCCGTTGAGCCTGACCGTTGCGGAGGGGCGGGCGATGGTTGAGGCCGTGGAACGCTATGGCGTGGTCTTTCAGACCGGGACGCAGCGGCGCTCGGATGAGCGGTTTCGCTTTGTCTGCGAGCTGGTCCGCAACGGGCGAATCGGGCGATTGAAGAAGGTCTCCACATCCATAGGCCCCAACAACAAAGAATCGCCGGCCAAAGATTGGAAGGCGACGCCCGTGCCGGACGGGTTCGATTACGATATGTGGCTCGGCCCGGCCCCGTGGGCGCCTTATCACAAGGACCGCTGCCTCTATACATTCCGGTTCGGGCTGGACTATTCGGGCGGGCAGACGACGAATCTCGGGGCGCACTACATCGACGTGGCGCAGTGGGCCAACGGCAGCGACCGCTCCGGACCGGTCGAGTTCGAGGACTTGGGCGGCGAGTATCCCACCGACGGCCTGTTCACGACGGCGACGAAGGTGCATTTCCGAGCGCGTTACGCCAACGGGGTGGAGCTGACGTGCAAGACGGGCCCGGACGGGCCTATGCGCTTCGAGGGCAGCGAGGGCTGGATCGAGATTAACGGCAACAAAATGACGTCGCAGCCGGAGTCGCTGGGGACATCCGTAATCGGTCCCGACGAAATTCATCTTTACAAGAGCGACGACCACCATCGTAATTTCGTCGATTGCATCAAGACCAATGGCGAGACGGCCGCCCCGATTGAAGTCGGGCATCGCTCGACAAGCATCTGCCACTTAGGCAATATCGCCATGACGCTGAAGCAGAAGCTATCCTGGGACCCGGAAACAGAACGCTTCAAGAACAGCGGCCAGGCCAACCAGATGCTGGCACGTGCAATGCGCAGCCCGTGGCACTTATAGTGTTCTGCCAAGGCCGAGCTTGAAGGTCGTCATTGCGAGGAGGGCAAAGGCCGACGCGGCAATCTCAAACCACTCAAAGGGTGGAGATTGCCACGGCCCCAGAGGGGCCTCGCAATGACGTCTATGCGTCAATCCCTGCCAGAGTAATCGCTACTGAACCTCGAACATTTTGGAGAGGTCGGCTACGGTGACTTTGAACTGCCCCGGCTCGACGACGGGTTTATTGTCCCTGCCGATAAAGGCGAGGTCGTCGGTATTGAGGTTGAATGTAACGGTCTTGCAGCCGCCGGGCTGGAGGTCCACCTTGTCGAAGCGCTTGAGCGATTTCACCGGCGGCGTAACCGTGGCAACGATGTCGGAGACGAAGAGTTGAACGATCTCCTTGGCGGGGCGCCGGCCCGTATTTTTCACGCTGACGCTAACCGTCAAGGTTTCGCCCTGCGAGATTTGGGGTATATCCAATTTCAGGTCGGCGTATTCGAAAGTCGTGTATGACAAGCCGTGGCCGAACTGCCACTGCGGGTCGAATTTGTTGGGCGGGTTCTCCTCGCTGGGCTTGTGGTCGTAGCAGACGTGGCCGGAGGGATACTTCGGGTAGGTGAAGGGCAGCTTGCCGCTCGGATTGGCGTCGCCG
>DATEBC010000055.1:0-4311 GCA_035288065.1 Sedimentisphaerales bacterium
GAAGGGGATATTACAAGCTCCCGACGGACGACCCCTGGCTGATCTGTGCCGATGAGGTGAATCTCAAAAGCGATACGCTGATTGGCGTTGTCGTCGCCGGCGTGGAAGGCACTGGGATAAGGTCAATTTACACAGCCGAAAGGGCCACCGTAAAATTCAATGCACACGACACATTCAACGAAGTGCAGATAATCGCCAATAACACCTTCCAAATCGGCGCCGAGGATGAGGGCGGATTCTCAGTGGAGCAGGGGGCGATCAACACGGAGTTTGGGTCGCTGTTGGCCGACTCCATTAAGTTCAAGAAGATAAACGAGATGAAGAAGATTCGCGCCGATCTTATGCTGTTTCGTCCCATAGAGAAGCTCGCGAACGATGCGTACGCGCAATTCACCACGGAGCTGCTGGCCCAGGATATTAAGGCCAAGACAGGCGCGGACGCGAACAGTTACTACAGGCTGTACAGCGGCGAGAAGCTCGTTGAGTTTCGCGCCGACAGTGTTCTGGCGGATGACGAGAAAGTCAAGCTGGAAGGCCGAATCGAGGTCGTCGAATCAAACCCCGGCGCCGGCACAACACAAGTTGCCATGCGGCCAACAAAGGCTTCCCTGCACATTGAGGGAAATAAGCTGGCGCCGACCCTGACGTTGGACCTGTACAACGTGCTGGAGGAAGGCTCCGGCACTCTGAGAATGCGTTACGTCATTCGCGGGCTGTTCCCAAAAGACAATGACAGTGACATAGATATAGGAAAGAGATTTGGCACACAGAATGTGCTGGACAGCCTTCGCCTTGCTTCGGATTCCGCCATATTGAAGCAGGGCCCAAGCGGCAAATTGAAGAAGCTGACGGATCTGCTTGAAAAGAAGATACAGAAAACACTGCTCCAAATACGCGCCGAGATTCATACGAGGCTTGTGTTCGGAATAGGGTGCGTGCCGATGATATTGATCGGTATCGGTATCGGAATTATGAAAAAAGGCGGACATCTGCTGACGGCTTTCGGCGCAAGCTGCATACCTGCCGCCGTCCTGATAGTATGTATCATAAGCGGGAAACAGGTTACGCAGAATGCCGGCGTTACTATCGTTTCAGGCGTAACGCTGATATGGAGCGGCCTGGTGTTTCTGCTGTTATTGGTCGGCCTGATATATCGCAGGCTGCTGAAGAACTAAAGTGTCTGACAAGCCCTGACCGTAAGGGATGGATTTTATCCCGGCGCCCCGTAAGGGGCAAGCTTACGCTTAGGGCTAAACAGACCGCTGAAATCTCAGACGGTGCAAGATGAAGATTTTGGACAAATACGTCATAAAAAACTTTCTGATAGGCTACGCCGTCGCTTTCGGCGTCTTGATGGGGCTGCGCGTGATTATCGATCTGTTTGTTAATCTGGATGAATTCACCGAGCAGAGCGGTCGCGGCACGTGGGCGGTCATCGAGAACATGCTGACTTATTACGGACTGAACAGCACGCTGTATTTTCGCGACTTTGCGGGAATGATAACGGTCGTCGCAGCTTCTTTCTCTTTTGGCAGAATGGTGCGTTCCAGCGAGCTGGTGGCGGTTATGGCATCGGGAGTAAGCCTTAAGCGCTTGATCGGACCGATTGTCCTGCTGGCTGTATTGCTGACGGGCCTGCTCGTGATAGATCAGGAACTCATAATACCTCCTCTGGCGCCCAAGCTCGTGCGCGATCGTGACACCGTGCCCGGGCAGGAATCCTATGATGTGTGGTTTATGAGCGACGGGAACGGCTCGTTGATTTGTTCGCAGCGATTTGACGTTGAGGCCGCCACGCTGCGCTTGCCGACTATCATCACGCGGCGGACGAAGCCGCAGCCACAACAGTGGGAGTGGGAAGTGACAGGCTTGATTCGCGCAAATTCGGCAACATACAACCGCAAGACCGGCCTTTGGGACCTCCGTAACGGACAATTCATCGAGAAGAATTCCAGAAAGGGCGCTCAGGCGATTGCTTCATACGACGCAGGCGGCCTGACCCCGCAGGAAATACCGGTGCGGCGGACAGCAGAATACAAGACTTTGCTCGGTTCCAGACAATTGGCGAATCTGGCTGCGCAAGAGACAAAGGTTAAGGATATGGCCCAACTTTGGAGCCAGAAGCATTTCCGCATTACCGACCCGCTCATCAATCTTGTAATGCTTATGCTGAGCCTTCCGTTACTTGTTTGCCGCGACCCGAAGTCGATGAAATCGGCGATTATGGTCAGCTTCGCGGCAACCGGGGCCTGTTTTGTCATCACTTTCGTCTGCAAGATACTGGCGACGGAAGTTGTTTTCGACAGGGTAATGCCCGAATTATGGGCATGGCTGCCGATCTTCATATTCCTGCCGATAGCATTTATTGAATTTGACTCAATGAAAACATAAACGGTACGAGGCGCCGTTTCCAGTGGTGTCTGCTAAAACGGGAATCTGAGGTCGGCGCCGATTACGCTGGCGTCGCCCCAGCCTGACGGTGAGGATTTGGGGCTGGGTTGCAAAAAAACTATTTCATAATTGACACAGCCGCGTTTACACAATATAGTACCGGTTCTCGTTTTCCCGGCTGAATTTTGCACAACGTGCACATTGAAGAAGTTTAGAAGGAGAATATCGAAAATGGCAGACAAAAGAGTATATTTCTTCGCCGCCGGAAAGGCGGACGGCAACGCTAAGATGAAGGACCTTCTCGGCGGAAAAGGAGCCAATCTTGCTGAGATGACGAACCTCGGAGTCCCCGTCCCACCCGGCTTCACTATCGCCACGAAGGTTTGCAGTGACTATTTCAGCTCCGGCGGGAAATGGCCCACCGGCCTGGACGAAGAAGTGGACAACAACCTCGCAAAACTCGAAAAAGCCATGAACGCCAAACTCGGCGACCCCGACAGCCCATTGCTTGTTAGCGTCAGAAGCGGAGCGGCCAGATCGATGCCCGGAATGATGGACACCGTCTTGAATTTGGGGCTTAATGACCGGGTGATTGAGGGGATTATTGCCAAGACGGGGAACGCCCGGTTTGCCTATGATATTTATCGCCGCTTCATTGATATGTTCGGCGACGTGGTGATGGGGTGTAATCACGAGTATTTCGAGGAGAAGATAGATGCTGCCAAGAAAAAGGCGGGAGTGAAGATCGACAGCGACCTTAACGCCGAGCAGCTTAAAGGGGTGGTGGAAGAATATAAGAAAGTCTATAAGAACCATGTCGGGTCGCTTTTCCCTCAGGATGGGAAGGTTCAGCTTAAGCACGCAATCGACGCGGTGTTCGGGTCGTGGAACGCCCCGCGGGCGGTCAAGTATCGCGATCTCAACAAAATCACCGGGCTTCAGGGCACAGCGGTCAACGTGCAGGCTATGGTCTTCGGAAATATGGGCGATGACTGCGGGACGGGCGTCTGCTTCACCCGCAATCCCAGCACGGGCAAAAAGGAATTCTACGGCGAGTTCCTAATGAATGCCCAGGGCGAGGACGTTGTGGCCGGGATTCGCACGCCCATCGAGCTTAAGAAGCTCGCCAAGGTGATGCCTCATGCTTATGAGCAGTTGACCCGCCTGATGACCCGGATGGAGAAGCATTACAGAGACATGCAGGATATGGAGTTTACGATTCAGGAAAAAACGCTTTATATTCTCCAGACACGGACCGGTAAGCGGACGGCGGAGGCGGCGGTCAAGATCGCCGTCGATATGGTCAACGAGCGGCTGATTCCCAAGAAGGAGGCCGTCAATCGGGTCGAGCCCGAACAGTTGGACCGCCTGCTGCATCCACACTTCGACCCCAAGGCCCAGCGAGATGTCATCGCGACGGGTCTTCCGGCGTCGCCGGGGGCCGCGGTCGGGCAGGTTGTCTTTACCGCGGAAATTGCCGAGATCTGGCGGGATATGGGCAGGAAGGTCGTTCTTGTTCGCAAAGAGACCAGCCCGGAGGATATCGGCGGCATGGATGCTGCCGAGGGTATTTTGACGGCGTTTGGCGGTATGACCAGCCATGCTGCGGTGGTCGCTCGCGGAATGGGCAAGCCCTGCGTCGCGGGCGTGGGCGCTTTGAATATCAATTACGCGACTAAGCAAATGGACGTGGGCAAAGTCACTATCAAGGAGGGCGACTGGATCAGCCTGGATGGGTCCACGGGGGAGGTTATGAAGGGCCGGCTTGCGACGGTTGAGCCGAAAATGAGCGGCGATTTTGAGCGGTTTATGAGGATATGCGATCGGATTCGGGAGTTGGGCGTGCGGACTAATGCCGATACCCCGGACGACGCCAAGCGAGCCAGGCAGTTCGGGGCCGAGGGCATCGGCCTCTGCCGG
>DATEBC010000056.1:0-6683 GCA_035288065.1 Sedimentisphaerales bacterium
GGTCGAGTCCGATGAGGAGCTTCTGGCCTTTGTCATGCGATGCGATGACGGTGAGGAGACCGCCGTCGATTTGGAGGGCCGGATTCAGAGGCGGCTGAGCGAGCAATTGCCCGAGGGCTGTGAGATTCTCTCTTGCACCGCCGTTCGAGGCGGCCGGGCGCCGCTGCCCCGCTCGGCGGCTTACCTGCTGGCAGTCAGGCCGGAGCATCTTGACGAACAATTGAGAAATAGAATTAAGGACCTGCTTGCAAGCGAGACGTTAGTGCTGCGAAGGCAGGTCGATGAGAAGGCTTCGAGATTCAAGGATGTCGATGTCCGGAGCTTTCTAAAGTCGATCGAGGTAAAAGACGGATGTGTGTCCGTCGAATGTGAAATCAGCTCGGGCGGCTCGATACGTGTGGAGGAGATCTTGGATATCCTAAGTTTGGACATTGCCAAACTTGCCCGGCCCATTAAGCGCACATCAGTGCAGTGGAGCCCGCAGTGAATCCAGGGTCCGAAGCCCCAAGGGCCCCTTATGGGGGTGATAAACGAACAACAGATTTAGGGACGAGGAAAAGTATGGCAAGAGAAATGTTGGTCAACGTGGCCGAATCGGAAGAGTGCCGCGTTGCCGTTGTTGAGAACGGTTCGCTCGAAGAGCTTTACATCGAAAGAGCCAGCTTGGGCGCGCATGTCGGCAATATCTACAAGGGGAAAGTGGCCAATATCGAAGCCGGGATACAGGCCGCCTTCATCGACTTCGGCACCGGCAAGAACGGCTTCCTGCATATCAGCGATTTGCACCCGCGCTATTTCTCAGGCAAGGGCGGCAAAGAAGACGCACAAGTTGAGAACATCGGCAGAAGAAAGGCCCTAAAAGAGCGTCCTCCGATCCAGAGCTGCCTGCGAAAGGGCCGCGAGATTGTAGTCCAGGTTACCAAAGAGGGCGTCAAGACAAAAGGACCTACGCTCAGCACTTACCTGGCTCTTCCGGGCAAGTACCTGGTTATGATGCCCTGGATGAGAAGGCAGGGTGTCTCGCACAAGATCGAGGACGAGGACGAACGCAAAAGGCTGCGCGAGATTCTAACCGAGCTGGACCCGCCCAAAGGGCAGGGCTTTATCATCAGGACGGCCGGACACGGATGCTCCAAGAAGGATATTCAAAACGACCTGAGATACCTGCTGAGGCTTTGGCGCGCGATTGAAAAGAGGATAGAAAGCGAGGGCAGGCTCGGCGAACTCTATCAGGAGTCGGACCTGGTATTCAGAGCGCTGCGCGACGTTTTCGACAACAAGATCACGAGAGTCTTGTGTGACTCGGAAGCTGTCACCCGCAAGATTAGGGATTTCCTCTCGATAGTCATGCCGCGTCTTAACCGGCGCGTCCACTATTACGACGACAAGATGCCTCTCTTCCACAAGTATAAGATCGAGGAGGAGATCGCCAAGATTCAGGCCAGGCGAGTCGAGCTTAAAGGGGGCGGCTCCATCGTCATAGAGCAAACCGAGGCAATGGTGGCTATTGATGTAAACAGCGGCAGGTCAAAGACGCAGAAGAGCGCCGAACTGACGGCCTACGAGAGCAATATCGAGGCTGCCACGGAGATTGCTCGCCAGCTCAAACTGCGGGACCTCGGCGGCCTGATAGTGTGCGATTTTATCGACATGCGAAACGCCCGGCATCGAAAGGAAGTCGAAAGGGCCTTCCGCGCCGCCACCAAGACCGACCGGGCCCGCTCGAAAATACTGCCGATAAGCAGGTTCGGCGTAGTAGAGATGACCCGGCAGCGAATGCGGCCTTCTCTGCAGTCCAGCACTTATCTTGCCTGCCCCCATTGCGCCGGTTCGGGCTTCGTTAAGAGTCACGAATCGCTTGCTATCGAGATTATTCGGCTCTTGAATCTCTCGGCTTCGGATAAGCGGATAAAACGCGTTGAGCTCTCGGTCTCGCCCGAGGTTGCGGACTACCTTCACAACCAGAAAAGAGCCGTCATTCTCGAAATCGAACAGGCCAGCGAGAAACGAGTTAACATTCACTCGGTGGCGGACTATCTGGGAGAAAAACACGACCTGGTCTGCTACAATGACCGCGGAACCGTTGTGAAACTGTGACAAGGGGATCCACCATCAAGACGTTCTTGGATTGAACTGATGAAGCAGAAACTGACTATAGACCTGCTCTGCCAAGAGGCGGGATTTTTTGCAGAAGCCCAATCGGCTCACGCAGAATCTGCAATCTTTGGCGTCACTGATGGAAAGGCTGTCGGAACCTATTTGGAGCACAAGTTCCAGGGATATCTTCGCAAGAAGTATAAGTATGTGCAAGGAAGCTCCGCCAAGGGAATCGACTTTCCGGACCTTGGCGTAGATATCAAGGTAACAAGCATCAGGCAACCCCAGTCTTCGTGTCCATTCAAGAATGCAAGGCAGAAAGTTTTCGGCCTGGGATACTCCCTTCTTGTTTTTGTGTACGACAAGTCTGATGACCACAAGACACGCACCGGTACACTCAATATCTTGCACACGGTCTTCATAGAAGCTCGAAGAACAGCAGACTACCAAACTACGAGGGGAATTCTGAATATCATAGAGAATGAGGGGAATGAGGACGATATTGTAGCCTTCATGCAAGACCACCTGCTGCCCGTGGAAGAGATTCAAGCGTCTCTGATTGCCAGAGAAATTCTGGCAAAGCCGCCGGAGATAGGATACTTGACTATTTCGAATGCTCTTCAGTGGAGGCTCCAATACAAGAGGGTAATCGAGGAAGCCGGGAAAGTTGATGGGATTCGCAGACTTAATTAGCCCAGTGAGACTCAGAGTGAAGAACAGACAGAAAGCAGAGTTTGGCGATTTTCAAACGCCGATTGAACTTGCCCGCAAGGTGTGCTCTTTGTTGTCTCGAAGAGGAGTCAAACCGGCAAGTATTCTCGAGCCCAGTTGTGGGGAAGGTAGTTTTCTCCGCGCCTGCCTTGAGTTTTTCCCACTCGTGCGAAACTTGATTGGCATCGATATCAACGAGGACTATGTCCACGCAGCACGCCTGGCTGTCACTGGCTTGACGCCGCGAACTGCCTCCATAGAAATTATCCAAGCGGACTTTTTTCGCCTTGATTGGACATCTCTGCTGGAGTCCGTCCCGCAACCGATCCTTGTGATAGGCAATCCGCCATGGGTTACTAACGCGGAGCTTGGCAGCCTCCGGAGTTCCAATCTGCCTGACAAGTCCAATTATCATGAGCGGCGCGGCATTGATGCCATCACGGGAAAAGGCAACTTCGATATCTCGGAGTGGCTGCTCAATCGCGCTATCGAGTGGATCAACGGAGGAGAAGCCGTCTTGGCAATGCTCTGCAAGACCTCTGTTGCAAGGAAAGCTCTGCACTATGCCTGGAAAAACGGACAACGCATTCAGTCCTCCGATATGTATGCCGTTGATGCCTCAACCTATTTTGGCGCCTCTGTACCTGCGTGTTTGCTCGTTGTTTGTTCTTCTGCGTCTCTTCGCAGTTTTGACTGCTCTGTCCATGACAGCATCGAAGATCATAGGGGGGAGATTGCTGTCTTCGGATTGCGGGAAGGACACTTGGTCGCAAATATCCCCAACTTTGAGCGGTGGAAGCATCTTGAAGGCGAAGAACGGTACAAATGGAGGTCGGGTATCAAACACGATTGCGCCAAGGTGATGGAGTTTTCCAAAGAGAAGGAGGGTTATAGAAATGGTTTTGGCGAGATCGTTGATTTGGAGGACCGCTATCTCTTCCCGTTGCTTAAGAGTTCCGATATCGCTAATTTCATCAACCCTCGTCCGTCCCGCTGGATGCTTGTCACTCAGCAGGTCATAGGCGAAAACACGGATCAAATTCGACATCTGGCTCCAAAGACCTGGAAGTATCTGCAACAACATGCTGATCTCCTGAGCCAGCGCGCCAGTTCCGTTTACCGCAATCGTCCGAAATTCTCCGTGTTCGGCGTAGGGAAGTACTCATTTGCGCCGTGGAAAGTCGCCATCTCCGGATTCTACAAGAATCTGGCGTTCAAAGTTGTTGGTCCTCGTGCCGGCAAGCCCGTCGTACTTGATGATACCTGTTATTTTCTGGCATGCCGCACAGAGGACGAAGCTGGATTTCTTGCCAAGCTTCTGAATTCGGAGATTGCCGGCGATTTCTTTTCGGCATTTATTTTCTGGGACCACAAGCGGCCTGTCACCCTCGATGTCCTTCGACGCTTGGACCTCTTGCGTCTTGCGCAAGAGCTTGATGCAGAAGATGCTATGTGCAAGTTTCTTGAGCTGTATCCGAGGAAACTTGACCAACCCCTCTTGTTCGCTGAGAGCGCCGGAAGTTTATGAGATTCGCAACCAACACCAAGGAGCAAAGTGAAGAAGTGAAATTTGATCTTGACTATGCACGCAGGGTTATCGAAGCTGAGGCTGAGGCTATTGGTTCGGTTACGCATATAGTGGATGAGTCTTTCGCCCAAGCGGTCGAGATGATCTACGCCTGTAAAGGCTCTTTTATCGTCAGCGGGATCGGCAAGGCTGGCATTATCGGACAAAAGATCAGCGCGACTATGGCCTCGACGGGGACGCCGAGCCACTTTCTGCATCCTGCCGAGGCGGTCCACGGGGATCTGGGGCGGCTGCGAAACGACGACGTGGTTATGGTGCTCAGCTACGGCGGCGAGACCGACGAGATTACCCGACTGATAAACCTCGTCAAGCAGTTGGGGGTTACGCTCATTGCGCTGACCGGAGAGAAAGATTCCACCCTCAGCAGGCATAGCGACGTGGTTCTATGTATGGGCCGGATCACCGAGGCCTGCCCGCTAGGTGTTGCCCCGAGCGTCTCGACTGCCTGCATGCTCGCCATCGGAGACGCGCTGGCGTTCACCGTTATGAAGGCCCGCAATTTCAGCGTCGAGGATTACGTTAGATTCCATCCCGGAGGCTCGCTCGGCGCAAAGCTGATGACCGTCGAGCAATCCATGATATTCCGGCCCGGCGAGAAACTGCCGCTGGCCAACGTCGATGATACCGTCGAGCAGCTGCTCGCGGCAACTTGCGACGTCAAACGCCACGGCGCCGTGATGGTGGTGGATGCACAAGGCGTCCTGGTGGGCATTGTAACCGACGCGGACCTTCGCCGCTTGATGGCAAGCCAGGGCGTCAAGGCCCTCAGCCGCAAGACGCGCGACGTTATGACGGCACAATGCAAAAAGATCCGGCTCGACGCGCTCGCCGCAGAAGCGACGGCTATTTTTCACAAGCACAGGATCGACGAGCTGCCGGTCATCGACGCGGCGGGAAGACCCGTAGGACTTATAGACGTACAGGATATCCTGACAATCAAGGTCGTAGGATAAATACCCAAGGCTTCTGCAAAATTGCAGGTTAGGCCTAACCTGCAATTTTGCAGAACTCGTTAGAGACCCAAGAATGGAGGATCTTAGTAAAATAGAACTGCTCGTGCTGGATGTTGACGGAGTCCTGACGGACGGTTCGATAATTGTAAACGCCGACGGCAGTGAGACAAAGTCTTTCAACGTCCGGGACGGTCACGGAATTCGTCTCTGGCAAAGAGCGGGCTTCAAGACGGCCATCATCAGCGGCAGGACCTCGGCGCCCACGAAGATACGCGCCGGGCAGCTCGAGATCGAGCACGTCCTCGAGGGCTGCCACTACAAGCTGCCGGCCCTGGAGAAGCTGCTTGACGAGCTCGGCCTGGCGCCGGAGAATGTCGCATACGTCGGCGACGATCTGCCCGATCTGCCCGTTATGCGCTATGTCGGTTTCGGCGCAGCCGTGGCAAATGCCGATGACGAGCTAAAGAAATACGCCGACTACGTCACCACCAGATCCGGAGGAGCTGGTGCGGTGCGGGAAGTGATAGAACATATTCTAAAAAGCAAGGGAAAGTGGCAGGACGTTATGAACAGGTATCTGCAGGACGCTTAAATAGGACCCCAATGCGGTTTGTGAGAAAAATACTTGTCGGCCTTGTCGCTTTGGCGTTCATCGTCGGTGCATACGTTATGTACAGCCGATCAAGCAAGACCCCGACCATCAAGATCGGCGGCGGCGCAGATGTCAACGACATCAATGTGCCGACCTTCGACGGCCAGGGCGGCAGAATCGGACCCGCTACGGTCGATGTGCTCAGGGGGACTACATACATCCACCGCGATGCAAAGACCAAGCGAATCGACAGAGAGTTTGGCTTCGCGGAACTTGTCCGAACGATTGGCGAGACCTGGGAAGTGGATAAGCCCTGGATGAAGGTTTATCAGCAAGACTTCCAGCTCGATATCACCGCCGATCGGGGCATCACAGAAATACAAACGGTCGTAGGCAGCTCAACGCCAAAGGACGCCATCTTCCAGGGTAACGTTACAATACGTATTCTGCCCCTGGAGCAAAAGAAATACCGGGAGACCACAATCCACCTTGACAACCTCATTTTTCTAAGCGACAAGTCCCAATTCTCAACCGCCGGCCCCGTCAAACTCGTCTCAGAAGATATGAACATGGACGGCAAGGGGCTGGAATTCGTATATAACGACCAGACTGAGCAGCTCGACTATCTTCGCCTGCAGCGGCTGGATTCAATGAGAATAAGGAGTTCCGCTGCGGCTGCGGTCTCAAGGCTTGATTCCAAACCTTCCGAACAAAGTCCACAGAAGGCCCCGCAAGCCGATTC